>CANQHS010000006.1 GCA_947623795.1 uncultured Clostridia bacterium
GCATCTTTATGTTTTTAACCCCTCTAACAAACAAAAAATAAAAGGAGAAAATTATGCCAAAAATGAAAACAAGAAAAGCCGTTGCAAAGCGTTTTAGTGAAACCGGAACAGGCAGAATTAAAATGATGCACGACGGAAAAGGTCATATCTTGACCAAAAAATCTCGCAAGAGAAAAAGAAGACTAAGAACAACAGGTTATGTATCCAAACAGTTCGAAAAGAACTATAAGGATATGATGTAGGAGGCGGAAAATGAGAATTAAACGTGGAGTTAATGCAGTAAAAAAACGCCGTGCCATCTTGAAAGAGGCAAAAGGCTATAGAGGCGCAAAATCTAAGCTATATCGCGTTGCCCGCGAAGCGGTTATGAAGTCTGGCCAATACGCATATGTTGGCAGAAAACTAAAAAAACGTGACATGCGTTCACTATGGATAACCCGTATCAACGCAGCTTGCCGCGAAAATGGAATTTCATATAGCGTTTTTGTTAACGGCCTTAAAAAAGCAAATGTAAATTTAAATAGAAAGGTGCTTGCAGACCTTGCGGTAACCGACAAAGCAGCATTTGCAAAACTAGTTGAACAAGCAAAATCAGCAAAATAAACTCTCAATCGAGAGTTTTTTTATTTTAAAAATTAAAAATTTTTTTAAAAACAGTTGACAGTTGAACATATAATCAACTATAATATGGTTGAACAAATATTCAATTGTTGGAGGATGTATGACAAAGTGTAGGTGTTCAATGTGTGATTGCAACACGATTCATGATGAAAATGTTGCGGTTGCGAAAGAGCAGATGCTTGATGATGATATATTGATAGATATTGCGGATTTTTATAAGGCTTTGGCGGATAGTACGCGCATTAAAATAATAAATGCGTTGGATCAAAGCGACTTGTGCGTTTGTGACATTTCCTCGCTATTAAACATGACAAAGAGTGCGGTTTCTCATCAATTGCAAAATTTAAAAGAGATGCATTTAATAAAGGGTCGCCGTCAAGGCAAGGAAATTATTTATTCGCTTGCGGATGAGCATGTTAGGCAAGTTTTTGAGATTAGTTTTAAGCATGTTATGGAGAAGAGAGATGAAAATTAAGGTTAAATTGACGGGATTAGATTGTCCAAATTGTGCAAGGAATTTGCAAACTGAGATAAACAAAATTGATGGTGTAAAAAATGCGCAAATTGAATTTGTCAAAAATAGTTTGACATTTGAAAGTGAAACGCCCGAAGTGTCTCTCCAAAAAATCATAGATTTAACAAAAAAATTAGAGCCACAAGCCAAAATTTCATATAAGGAGAACAAAACGAACAAGAATTTTGTTATCGATTTAGTTTTTCTTTTGCTTGGCATTGGGATTGGTGTTTTCATTTTCTTTTGCCCGCTAAATAAAGGGATTTATTGGACATTATATGTAATTTCCGCCTTGCTTTTAGGCTATAAGACATATATCAAGGCAATTTGCTTGCTATTTAAAGGCATTGTTAATGAAAATCTGTTAATAACAATCTCAGTTATTGGTGCGTCAATAATAAGCGAGCATATGGAAGGACTTATGGTCATCGCGCTTTATTCGATAGGCAAGATATTTGAAAATTTGGCAGTTAGCAAGAGCCGAAAGAGCATTGAAAAACTTGCACGTATGCAGCCTGAATATGCCAATTTGCTTACAAAGAAGGGTGAGACAAAGGTTGACCCACAAAGCGTTGCTGTGGGCAGCACAATTCTAGTTCATGCGGGAGAAAAAGTTCCAATAGACGGGACTATCATTAGCGGGAGTTCGCTTGTCGACAATCAAAGTTTAACGGGGGAAAGCGTTCCGATCTCAAAAATGAGTGGGGAAGAGATTTTGTCTGGCGGCATAGTTTTGGACGGCACATTAAAAATCAAAACAACTGCGGACTATAAAAATAGCGCCATAAGCAAAATTATGGACCTCGTTGAAAACGCATCCGAACACAAATCTAAAACTGAAACATTTATTTCAAAAATAACTCGTTGGTACACACTAGGTGTGGTTGTGCTTGCCGTCTTGGTATGGGGCATCGTTTGGGCGGTGTCGCACAATCTTGAAACCGCGTTTTATAGAGGGCTAATTTTCCTTGTTGTTTCTTGCCCGTGCGCGTTTGCGATAAGTGTTCCGCTTTCATATTTTTCTGGGCTTGGCAACGCGAGCAAAAATGGGATTTTGATAAAAGGCTCGAACTATCTTGACGCTTGCTCGAACTTAAAAATCGTGGCGTTTGATAAAACGGGAACAATAACAACTGGCAAATTTGAAATTTCAAAGATAAACGCAACAAAAGGCTACTCGAAATCAGACATTTTATACTTCGCCGCCTTGGGCGAGCAAAATTCACTGCATCCGCTTGCGAAAGCAATAAATGAAAACAACAAGAGAAAACTTGTTGAAGTCTCAAATGTGCGTGAAATCGCGGGCAAAGGCGTGGAATATCGCTTGGCCGGCGACAAATATTTTGTTGGCAGAAAAAATAAAACCATGAAAGCCACAGTTGTTGAAGCTTATAAAAATGATACATTCATAGGCTCGATCGAACTCAATGATAGCATTAAGCCAACATCAATTTTGGCTTGTAATGAGTTAAAATCGCTTGGGGTAAACTGTGTGCTGTTGTCAGGTGATAATAGCGAAACTGCCAACGCGGTTGCAAGCAAAGTGAATATAAGCGAAGTGCATTCAAATTTGCTTCCAAATGAAAAGTTCGATTTGCTGCAAAATTATAAAAACAAAAAAGGAAAGGTTGGCTATGTTGGCGATGGCATTAACGACGCGCCAACCCTTGCTGTTTCCGATGTCGGCTTTTCTATGGGTATAAACGGTGCGCCTGCAAGCATAGAAGCAAGCGATGTTGTCATTGTGGACGATAATTTGCAAAAAATCCCGACCGCAATAAAAATTTCGCGTTTCACACGAAAAATTGTTTGGGAAAATATCATTTTGTCTGCGCTGATAAAAATTGTCTTTTTAACTTTAGGCGCGTGTGGTGTAACAGGCATGCTTGCAGCTGTGTTCGCGGATGTGGGCGTGACTTTGCTCGCGATTCTAAATAGCTTAAGAGCGCTATATTATAGACCTAATAATAAAAAAATGCCGTAGTGGGCATTTTTTAAAGGTTATCTAGTATTTCATCGAGCCTTTTAGATCTGAGTGTTTCAAGGACATTGATAATGTATCTTATAATTTTTATCTTTTTTGTGCTGTGATTTACTATGCAATAAGACAATCCTGCGTCAAGATAGTGGTCGGAAATTCGAAGGATTTTACGCTTTTTTTTATTGTATATTTCAATGTAGATGCTGTCGCTAGCCTCACTTTTCCTAACAACAAATTGAAATTCTGGATAGTTTGGAACAATAAAAGTTTCAAGAAGCTTAATAGTTTCATCCACATTCAAATGATATTTTCCTTTTACTTCAATCTTTGTTTTCATTTGTGTTTATATTAATGCTGAATCTTCAATTTGTCAATAGAAAACTGGAAATTTGTCGAACAAATTTTTGACCATTTCTGTCAAATTTTTTTTGACTATTATGTTCGAATTTTATATAATATTTTCATGGAATTAACTAAACAACAAATAAAAGAGCTGAAAGATAAAAAATATAGAAAACTTAATAAATTGTTTTTTGTTGAGGGGGAAAAGTTTTGTGCTGACCTTTTAAGGCAAAATGTGGAAATTTTATACACAATCACATCGGACAAAACTTTAATGGGATTCCCCAATATCGTGTTTGTGAGTGAGCAAACTCTTTCCAGCCTCGCCACAACGGTTACAAATCAAAATATTTTGTGCGTTTGCAAAATTAAAGATGTTGAAATCTCGTCGATTGGGGATAGCCTAATATTGGATACAGTGCAGGACCCTGGCAATGTGGGAACGCTCATCCGTTCCGCGCTTGCATTTAATTTTAAAGACATATATTTGATTGACTGTGCGGACGCGTATAGCGAAAAGGTGATTCGCTCATCTGCGGGGACGGTGCTTAACGCACGAGTGCATATTGTGGATTTTAAAGAATTTGCTTCGAACTTAGACAAAATAGCAAAAAATTTCTATGTTGCAGACATGTTTGGCTCATCTTTAAGCCAAATTCGTTTGCCAAAAAACAAAATTGCTGTTATAATAGGAAATGAAGGCAATGGGGTTAGCGATAGATTTTTATCCCTTGCCAAAAATAGAATATCTATCCCTATGTTTAATGGGGTTGAAAGCCTTAATGCAGGCGTGGCGGGTAGTATTATTATGCAAAGAATAAGTGAGGTAAGAAATGTCAGGTCATAGTAAATGGAACAATATTAAAGGAAGAAAGGAAAAAAGCGACGCAGAGCGCAGCAAAATTTTCACCAAAGTAGGTCGAGAGATTATGGTGGCGGTTAAGGAAGGCGGAGCAAATGTTGATGCCAACAGCAAGCTCAAAATGGCAATCGCAAAAGCCCGTCAATATAATATGCCAAACGACCGCATCAACAGCATCATAAAAAAGAACAGCGAAGTTGATAGTTCGTCTTTTATCGAGCAAACATACGAGGGTTATGGAGTTGGCGGAGTTGCTGTGGTTGTTAAGTGCTATACGGACAACAAAAATCGCACTAGCAGCGATATAAGATACGCTTTTGATAAATTTGGCGGAAGTCTTGGCTCAAGCGGCTGCGTTTCATATATGTTTGACAACAAGGGCGAAGTTGTGGTTGAAAAAAACGAAAAATTCAATTCGGATTCCGCGATGGAACTTGCAATCAATATGAACGCACTTGATTGTGAGGACGATGAAGTTTTCACAGTCTACACCGAGCCAAACGCAACAGCAGTAAACGACCTTGTTTCTGCTTTTGAAAATGCGGGCTACACAATCCTTTCGTCCGGTGTGGAAATGATTCCGCAAAATTATGTGAAATTAACCGAATCTCAACACGAAACTTTTAACAAGATGTTAGACAAACTCAACGAAAGCGATGATGTAATCGACGTGATACACAATTTAGAGGAAGACGATGCAAACGAATAGGCAACAAGAAATCTTAAAAGAATTGAACAACAACAGAAGCAAACTTTCTGCGTTGTTTTCTTTATATAACAATTCGCTTATTGTTGCCGAAGCCACTCGCACGGATTTGATGAACTATTTTGAACAACTTTTGGATTATAGGAACGATTTGACCACAATAACCAACACAATTTCCACTTTCAAAAAGGCGGATAGGGAAACTGAATTTAACAAAATTCAACCAAAAATTAAAAAGATAGATAAGGATTTAAAGCAGATAAGTGAGGAATTTAAGGATGCCACAAATAAGTTTAAACTCGCATTACAAGACTGCGGCTCGCTTAAAACTGAATATAAGCACGAAGTTAGCGAACTTTGCAAGGAGTTTAAAACCACTCTTAATGACGACACTCCAACCATAGTTTTAAAAGGCTATAAACAACAAGTTAAAATTATCCGTTCAATTTTGGATAGGATTGAACTTTTAATTAGCGATTATAATGTCAAGAAAAACAAAGTTGAGCAAGATAGCGAACGCTTCAATGCGCTATATGAAAGCGTAAATTCGCTTATAACAAGGTTGAAAACAACCGCTTAAGGGGGCAAAATGAAAGTTTTGGGCATCGACCCGGGCCTTAATATTATCGGCTATGGTATAGTTGAAACAAATGGCCTAAAAGTGATAGATTATGGCGTTATAACAACACCAAAAACTATGAATATAAGCACAAGGCTATACACTATTTATCAAGCAGCACTCGAACTTATGGAAACTTTCAAACCAGATGAAGTTGCCTTTGAAGAGTTGTTTTATAATACCAATATAACAACGGGCATTCCGGTTGCAGAGGCGCGTGGCGCACTAATAGTTGCGTGCAAGCAATATTTGAACAAATTATATGAATACACACCTCTTCAAATCAAACAAGCCTTAACCGGCAACGGTAGAGCAGAAAAAAAACAAGTGCAATTCATGGTTAAAAACATTTTAGGCCTAAATTCAGTGCCAAAACCAGACGATGCGGCTGACGCACTTGCGGTTGCAATCTGCCATATTCAAACCAGCAGCGTCATGAGCGACAATAGTATGTAAAAGGACAATTATGATAGGGTTCATTAAAGGTATTTTAAGAGATAAAGATATGGGCAACATCACCGTTGATGTGGGTGGTGTTGGCTTTTTAATTTCGGTCACCAACAGTTGCATGGCAAACCTTCCTAATGTGGACGAAGAAGTTAAAATTTACACATATATGCAAGTTAAGGAGGATGAAATCAGCCTTTTTGGCTTTGTTAGCCCAGAAGAAAAACGTTTCTTCATGCAACTTATTTCAGTTAGCGGAGTTGGCAGCAAAACAGCACTCCAAATTCTTTCCGCCGAACGCATGACAACGCTAATTTCAAGCATAATCAATGAAGATTCTTCCGTTATTGCAAATTGTAAAGGCATAGGTAAAAAGACTGCGGAACGCATAATTGTTGAACTTAAAGATAAAATTAAGCCGTTTGATTATATTTTGCCACAAGAAGCCACAGTTAATGTTAAAAATTCAAGCATTGACGATGCGGTTATCGTGCTAACCAGCCTTGGTGTCAATAAAAATGAAGCCTTGCGCTTGGCAAAAGAAGTTGCAGCCGAAAACGACACAGCCGAGCAAATTGTTGCCAAAGCCCTACACAATATGGGTAACTAATATAAAGGAACATTATGGAAGAGAAAGATAGGTTTATTTCAAGCACAAAAAATATGAGTGATGTTGAGGTGGAGAACAAACTTCGCCCCATGACTTTTGACGAATATGTGGGGCAGGAAAAGATTAAATCTAACCTTAAAGTTTACATCAACGCCGCAAAAAAGCGTAAAGAAGCTTTGGACCACGTTTTGCTTTATGGTCCACCTGGACTTGGAAAGACAACTTTAAGCCACATAATTGCCAACGAAATGGGCAGCCAAATTAAAATCACGAGCGGTCCAAGCATTGAAAATGCAGCCGACCTTGCGGCCATTTTAACGAATCTTAACACTAACGATGTGCTTTTCATTGACGAAATTCACCGCATATCAAAATCCGTTGAAGAAATCCTATATCCAGCGATGGAAGACTATGCGCTAGACTTTATTGTGGGCAAAGGTCCAAGCGCAAGAAGCATGAGATTGAAAATTCAACCTTTCACACTAATTGGAGCAACAACTAAAGCGGGGAATCTATCTAGTCCGCTTCGCGATAGATTTGGCGTGCTGTGCAGGCTTGAAATGTATTCAGTTGACGAGATTGCAAAAATCATTTCGCGTTCTGCAAAAATTTTAAATGTTGACATAGAAAAAGATGCCGAACTCGAAATCGCAAAACGCAGCAGGGGAACACCACGCGTTGCTAATAGGCTACTTAAACGCGTGCGCGATTTCGTCCAAGTTGAAGATAAGTCCGTTATAACTCTTGCAGATGCAAAAAAGGCACTTAATTTAATGGACATAGACGAATTGGGGCTTGATTTCGTGGATAAACGCATAATTATGGCTATGATAGAAAAATTTGGTGGCGGCCCTGTTGGATTGGAAACTTTGTCGGCAACCACAAACGAGGAAGTTTCCACAATTGAAGATGTGGTTGAACCATATTTGTTGCAACTTGGCTTTGTTGTCCGTTCTCCAAGGGGAAGGATGGTCACTCGCCACGCATATGAGCATTTCCATCTGCCTGTGCCAAAACACTTGCTTGCAGATGAAACTGAAAAACCACAAGGAGAGAGCGACAAATGATAAATTATAAATCACTTTCAACTTATGATTATCATTTGCCAGAAAACTTAATTGCTCAAACTCCGCTTGAAAAAAGAGATGAAAGCAAACTTCTAGTTTTTGACCGCAAAACAAAAGAAATAAGGCAAAGCCAATTCAAAAACATAACCGATTTTTTGAAAAAAGGCGATGTTTTGGTGGTTAACAACACTCGCGTTTTGCCAGCAAGGCTAACTGCTAAAAAAGATACGGGTGCAGAAATTGAAATTTTGCTTTTAAAACGCCACAATTTAACCGAGTGGGAATGCCTGCTTAAACCTGCAAAGCGCGTGAAAGTTGGCCAAACACTTGTGATTAGTGAAGAATTGAGTTGCGAACTAACTGAAATCTTAGAAGATGGCAAACGCAAAGTTAAGTTTAATTTTAATGGTGTGTTTGAGGATATTTTAAATCGCGTTGGCAGTATGCCTCTGCCTCATTATATCCATGAAAAGTTAAAAGACAAAGAACGTTACCAAACTGTTTATAATAAGGTTGAAGGTAGTGCTGCAGCCCCAACAGCAGGCTTGCATTTCACAAACGAATTGCTCCAAAAAATCAAAGATTTAGGGGTGGAGATGGTTGAACTTACCCTAGATGTTGGTCTTGGCACTTTCAGACCGTGCAAGGAAGAAGATATAACAAAACACATTATGCACAGTGAGCATTATCACCTAACTCAAGAGGTTGCAGATAAAATAAATCAAGCAAAGCGTGAAAACAGGCGAGTTATTGCTGTTGGCACAACAAGTGTTAGAACGCTTGAAGCGGTGGCGAACAAGGGCGTTCCTCTTATGGCTGATGATGACGAAACGGACATATTTATTTATCCGCCATATAAATTTAAAGTGGTTGACGCATTAATCACAAATTTCCATCTTCCAAAAAGCACTTTAATTATGCTTGTTAGCGCTTTCGCAGGTTATGAAAACACAATGAACTTGTATGAATTTGCTGTTGAAAACAACTATCGCTTTTTCAGTTTTGGCGACAGTATGTTTATCGTGTAAACTCGCCCTTGTTGATCGTTTTTAATAAATTAAAAACTTCATTTATGGGCGGTTTACACTCTCTATGAAGGACAACCTTATAACTAAGATTTTCTTGATTTTGTTTTTAATATAAGGTTTTCCTTCATTACTTCTTTTCCAAAAAATTTTTATAAAAAGGAGAAATTTTGAAAATAATAAAAATCGGGAAAGGAAATTCAACATTTCAAGAGATATTAGCATTAAAAGAAAATAGGACTAAAAGATTCGCTAATAGAAAATTTTTTGTTGAAGGAGTACAAAATATTAAAGATGCACTTTCAAATAATTGGGAAATATATTCTTTCATATTTTGCAATCAATCTAAATTGTCTGATTGGGCAAAATCAGTTTTGAAATTCGCGCAATCATGCTATGAGTTAACTGATGAATTAATGCAAAAACTTAGTGACAAAGAAGATACATCCGAATTGTTGGCAATCGTTAAAATGAAAGAGCAATCATTAAATGTTGACAATTTAAGAAATCCATTATTTCTTTTGTTCGATAGGCCATCTAAAAAAGGAAATTTTGGCACAATAATACGCAGTGCCGATGCTTTATATGTTGATCAAATATTTTTCACAGGGCATTCAGTAGATATTTATGATCACTCTGTAATAACATCTTCAATGGGGTCATTTTTTAAAGTTCCATTCAAATTTATAGAAAAAAATGAAGATTTTGAACAAATTGTAAAATTGTTAAAATCTAAATATAAAAATTTCCAAGTCGTTGGCACATCTTTGCAAGCGGCAAAGTTTATTGATGAATGTGATTTTAAAAAACCAACTTTGCTTTTGGTGGGCAACGAAGCAAAAGGACTTTCTGTTTATTATAATTCAATCGCAGATGAACTTGTCAAAATTGATATGAGGGAAAACATTGATTCCTTAAATGTTGCGAATGCGGCAAGCATCTGCCTATATGAAATTAATCGTCAAAGGAAATAATAATGAAAAAGTATTTTAGTTACGAAGTTTTACACATTGATAAAAACAGTGGGGCAAGAACGGGAGTATTACACACGCCACACGGGGATATTTACACGCCAATTTACATGCCTGTTGGCACGCTTGCAACTGTAAAATCTCTCACTTGTGATGATTTGTATGAAGTTGGTGCACAAATTATTTTAGCCAACACCTATCATTTGCACATTCGCCCAGGTGATGAACTCATAAAAAAGGCTGGCGGAGTGCATAAATTTATGAATTTCAACCGCCCAATGTTAACCGACTCTGGCGGGTTTCAAGTTTTTTCTCTGGCAGATATTAGAAAAATAACTGACGATGGCGTTGAATTTAAAAATCATTTGTCTGGTGCAAAAATGTTTTTTTCGCCAGAAAAAGCAATTGACATTGAAAACAATTTAGGTGCAGACATAATTATGGCGTTTGATGTGTGCAGTGATTATGGTATTTCGCACAAAGATGCTGAAAAAGCCATGAATTGCACTCTTGATTGGCTTGATAGGTGCTATAAACATCACAAAAATCCAAAACAGATGCTTTTCCCAATAGTTCAAGGCAATTTTTATGAAGATTTGAGATTGAAAAGCCTTGAAGAAACAAAAAAATATTGCAAATGTGGCATTGCTATTGGCGGACTTTCAGTTGGCGAGCCAAAAGATGTCATGTTAAAAATGCTTGATGTTATGCAGCCGCATTATCCAGAGAATATGCCGCGTTACATGATGGGCGTTGGCACTCCGGACTATATTTTTGAAAGTGTTGAGCGTGGGATTGACATGTTCGATTGTGTGCTTCAAACGCGAGTTGCTCGCAATGGCTTAGCAATGACAAGTCACGGCAAAGTTACATTAAAAAACGCAAAATATAAGGAAGATTTCTCGCCTTTAGATGAAGAGTGCGATTGTTATTGTTGCACTCACCACACAAAAGCATATTTGCATCACCTTGTTATGTGCAATGAAATTTTGGGTGCGAGATTGCTTAGCCTTCACAATATCCGTTTCACCTTAAACATGATGGCAAAAATGCGCGAAGCGATAAACAACGACCGCTTTTTAGAATACAAACAAAAGTTTTATGAAGAATATGGAATAAAATAATTTGAATTTATTCAAATTTAGATTTAATTATAAATGAAAAAATAAAATTTCAACAAGAAAACCTAAATAAACAAAAAATTTTTGATAAATTAAATTGACAATAATTAATAAAGCGAATATAATTTTTCTAGGAGTGAGAAAATGCCTGTGACAGATATTGTGTTAATAGTAATTTTAGTGGTGCTTGTGGTTGCACTTTTTGTGTTTAGCTATATGCGAAAAAAGAAATTCAATAGCGAGTTAGGACAGATGCGTGCCGACTTAAAAATTGGCGATCGAGTTATGACCGACACGGGTGTTGTTGGCGAAGTTGTTGATAGTTACACGGAAGAAAACTATAAATATTTCGTGCTAAAAACAGGGCGTGGAAATAATATTGGCTATTTTTCTGTCCACGCAAACGCAATCTATTATGTTTTTGATAAAGAGCCAGCTAAAAAAGAGAACTTTAACGCCAAGCAAAAGAAAGACGAAACAACCGATGAGGCGGAACAAAATAATCCAGATCAAGAACCTAATGGAGATAACGAAACTAAAAAATCTGACCCCGCAAAAGTTTCAAAAAATAACAAAAAATCTAACAAAAAATAGGCAAAAGCCTGTTTTTTTATTTTTAAAATGTGGATTAATTTTTATTTTCGTCAAAAAATTTTAAAATTTAAGATTTTTATATATTTAAAATCTTATTTTTTCGTTATTGTGTGCTGGCAATTTAATACATTAATGTAGGAGGCTATATGAAATCAAAATCTTTAAACTTTTCTGGTTTACTGTCAATTATTAAATGTGTGATGATTGGCATAGTTGCCACATTGTTGGGCATCGTAATTTTCGCGATAGTGCTAAAATTTGTGGATATTCCATCAAATATTGTTGGATATGTGAACGATGCAATCAAAGTTATCTCGCTCTTTGTCATGGTGCTATGCCTTAAAAAGAAAAATGAGGGAAATTTGCTCCTAAAATCAATTTTTGGCGGAATTATTTATGCTGTTTTGAGTTTTATCATCTTTTCAATTCTAAATGGCGGCATGGTTTTCAACATGGCGGTGGTGTATGATTTGATTTTTGCGGTTGTCGCATCTGTGATTGTGGCCGTTATTGTCAATCTTTTGCATAGAAAAAGCGTGTAAATCATCGATTTTGGTCAATAATCTAAACAAGATTTTGCTTGGACTTTATATATTTTGTTGACAAATTGTTAAGTTTAAGTTATAATAGGTCTTGATTAGGAGAATTTATGACTAAAAGACGTTCTAAAAGCTTATTTGTATTGTTTTCAATAATTTTAGTTATATTGCTTATTGCAAGTTTTGTAAATTTTACTTATCCTTTCGCAATAAATGGGAACTTCTATTCATACTCCAACTTTGTAGTAAATTTAAGGTTGGGGGAGGATATAGGTTCTTCTTTGCGTATTGTGTATCGAGTTGATTTGCCAGATGGCGTTTCAGACACCAATATTGATGATCTTAAAAATGTCACCATGTCTGGGCTCAAATCTATCGTGCAGGGCGAAGGATATAAAGATGTTACAATTGCTAAAATGGCAGACGATAAAATTGTATTACAAGTGGGCAATATTTTATCACGCACTGATGAATCAAACATCACATATCTAGTTGGCGACCCTGAATCTATAAGTTTCTATACATCAAGTTCTAAATCTGAGGAAAATTTGGTTGCGACATCTCAAGATGTTGCTTCTGTTGAAGTGCTTGAGGGATATGATGGGTCGAACAATGTTTTTGTTGTCGAAGTAAAATTTAAAGATGCTGAAAAGATTAGAAAGGCCACATCATCCGCAAGCAGCATCTATATTTTCTTTGGCGATGAATTGTTCACAACAAGTGGCATGAGCTTGGGCGATGGTGGAATCCAAAATGGAACTATCGACATCCAAAGTAGTGCATTTGTTGACAAAGCAACTGCAACTTCATATGCAAACAAAATCCGCACGGGTATGTTGCCGCTCAATTTAACCGCAATCGAAAGTGGAATGATAACTCCATCATATGGCAATGCTGCCTATGTTTGGGTTGCTGTTGTTATGGCATTATTCGTGTTGGCAGGATTCGTTTATTTAATTGTCAGATTCCGTCAACTTGGCTGGCTTGCAAGCTTCAATTTGTTGTTCTTTATAACAATAAGTTTGTTCTTGTTGCAATCGATCCCTGTTGTTCATATTAACTTTTCTGGCATAATTGCTATGGCAGTATGTTTTGTTGTTGCAATAAGCACACTCGTTACAATATTTGAACGCGCAAAAATTTATTATAATCAAGACACAAAACTATATGTTGCTATGCGCGCTTCTCAAAATGAAAGTGCAATGAAAATATTTATCTACAATTTGCTATTGATGGTCGTTGGCTTTGCTTGCTTGTTTATGCCTTCAATGCCAATTCAATCAATGGGGTGGGTGTTCTTGGTTATGCCAATCGTAAATTTGTTCACATCCCTTGCGCTAATGAGATTGTTCATTGCCATGTATATGCCTTTAAACAACCTTGATGGCAAAAAATGCAACTTCCACAAAGGAGGTAAAAATGCTTAACAGAAATTTCACAAAAAGCAATAAAGAATATTTTAACAAAAACAAAATCGCGTTAATCGTATTATTGGCAGTGCTTGTTGTAGGTATAATTGTGGTTTCTTGTTTCGGCTTTAAAACCAACTTTGAAACCGGCAGCCACACTGAGTTTACTGTTGCCATTCACACTGAGGATAGCAAGACAATAAGAAACTATTCAAAAGATATTGAAGCTATCGTGAAAAAACAAGGTGGCGAATTTGACACAATTTCCATCTTTGGCGAAGGCGATAACACCAAATTGGTTGTAAGATATCTAAACATCCTTTCTTCTGACAAACAAACTGCTATCAGAGATGAAATTGTAAGCGAACTTAAAATTGAACTGCTTGATGTTTCAGATTTTTCCGTTGTTTCATCTGCAATTTCCGCAAATGACTATATTTACACCGCTCTTGCAATAATCCTTTTGGTTGCATTTGCAAGCATCTTTGCTTATGCTAGATATAATGGGGCGAGTGCTATTTCAATCATAATCTCAAGCATAATTGCCACATTGGGATTTATGAGTGTAACCGGCATTTTGAGATTAACAGTGGGGCTAAGCTATTTCGCAATGCTTGTAATTTTAAATCTATTAGTTGTTTTAGGGCAGTTTATGATGTTCGAAAATATAAGGGACTCAAATTGGCTTGCTAATAAAGAATATTCAAACGCTATAAACGGTGCATTAAAATCTAATAGGGCGAAAATGTTCTTGATAAGTTTCTCATTAATCGTAATCGGCTTAATGTTTGTTATATTTGCTCCAGCAGCATTAAAATATGTGTCGCTAAACTTAATGTTTATGGCGGTTGTTTTGCTGTTCACAATTTGGTATGTTGTTCCATTTGTTTGGAGTGTTTTCATAACCCACACAAAACCTAGATTAAAGAAAAATAAAGAAAATAAGGTAAAAGAAAAATAATGAATTGCCTTTCTTTTGAAAGGCTTTTTGGTTTTAGTTATGAAATATATCTGCACAGTAGAAGATAATTTCGATAATGAAAAAATTATCGAAATTTCCAAAATGTTTAATTTGGACGAACATTTGGTACGTCTTTTATTTTCACGCGGTGTAGATACTATTGATAAAGTAAAAAAATTTCTAAATCCAAGCATAAATGATTTAAATGACCCATTTTTATTCGAAAACATGCAAGAAGTGGTCGAAAAAATCAACTATCATCTAGCGAATAAGCATAAAATTCTAATTTTTGGCGATTATGATGTTGACGGAATCTCTGCCAGCGCAATTTTGCTTAAATATTTTCGCTCGATAAATGCAAATGTTTCGAATTTTATGCCAAATCGCTATGAAGATGGTTATGGCTTAACAATAGAAACACTTGATAAAATTTTTGCTTCAACTAAGCCCGATTTGATAATAACTGTCGATTGTGGGATTACTGCTGTTGCAGAAACTGAATATTTAAAACAGAATGGGGTTGACATAATAATAACAGATCATCATGTGCGGGGCGAAACTTTGCCAGATTGCCTTATTATCAATCCAAAAGTTAGTGAAATTTATCCATTCCACTCGCTTTGTGGTGCAGGCGTTGCCTTTAAACTTGTTCACGCCTTGGCTGGATTAAACAAGGCTATGGAATATGTGTCGATTTGTGCCATCGCAACCATTGCCGACATTGTTGAATTGTGTGACGAAAATAGGGCAATCGTATATCTTGGCTTGAAAGAATTAAATAATGCACCAATTGGAATAATCAAACTTATGAATGAGTGCGGACTTACTCCTAATAATTGCAAAGCAGGCGATGTTGCTTTTAAACTTGCGCCAAAAATTAATGCAAGTGGGCGTATGGGGTCGGCTGAAACGAGCCTTGCTCTTTATATGGAAAAAGATCAATACACGATTCGAAAATTGATAAAGCAAATTTTGG
Source organism: uncultured Clostridia bacterium (assembly GCA_947623795.1). Taxonomy (GTDB): domain Bacteria; phylum Bacillota; class Clostridia; order Christensenellales; family UBA1242; genus Onthoplasma. The sequence goes on from CANQHS010000006.1 coordinate 15,366, forward strand.
AATTTAACAACAGACGCCAGCAGTTATGCGACAAAGTTTATGTTGATGTAAAAAATGAACTAAGCAAGTTGGACATATTTAAAATAAGTGCAATAACAATGTCCAGTCCGGATTGGGATAGTGGCATATTGGGCATAGTTTCCGCCCGCATTGCGGATGAATTTCATCGTCCAACATTCTTGTTCAGTCAGGTTGAAGATAACCTCGTAGGCTCGTGCAGAAGTGTTAATGGAGTGAATGTCCACTCATTGCTTAGCAGTATGTCACATTTGCTCACAAAATTTGGCGGGCATCCAATGGCGGCTGGGCTGACACTTAAAGTGGAGAATTATGACGAATTTGTTCGGCTAACTAACATTTATGTTGATGAAAATTTGAACAAAACAGCTTTTTTGCCAACCAAAGTTTACGACCTTGAGCTCGATGATATGTCAATAACCATGAAAATGGTGGAAGATATCGATAGGTTAGAGCCGTGCGGGCATATGAATTCAAGACCTATTTTTAAGTTTGCTTTGAAAAATGCTATAATATCGAGCCTTCCAAAGCATCCTCAACATTTAGTCTTGAACTATCCAAATTTTAATCTATTGGCATTTAATGCAAGTGATATGTATTTTGTGTTGTCGGGCAGCACATCATGCAATATCTTGGCAGATTTGAACATTGATACATTTAGAAACGCAAAAAAGATATCTGGTATTGTTAAGTCTATTGACTATGAAGATATATATCGACCAAATGATAGTGAGATTTTGGAAGCTGAATACCTAAAGCAATTGATCTATCCACTTGAGGGCAGTTATGTGTTCAATAACTATAATCGCGATCAATTAATCCGCCTGCTCGTTGATATGGACAAAAATGTATATGGCACACTTATAGTAGCTTATGACTATAATACTTACATCAATTTTAAATCGATTTTTGATAGCAAAAATATTTTCCAAAATAGAATTTTTGATATAAATGACGACACTGGGCTAAATACAATCGTTCTTGCTCCAACAAATTTCAACTCATTTAATACTTTTAGCCGAATCATATTCCTTGACCCAATAATTAATATGGGATATCTAACCGAGCTGCAAAAGCACACAAAATCTACTATATATCTACCACATACACCGGTTTTGAACATTGGTTTGTTAAATAAGGTAAGTTTGGATCGGACAGAATTTGGCAAATATTTTCGATTGATGCAGTTCGCATACGAAAACAAAATAGTGGGGTATTATACTTATAATTTATTTAATAACATAATTAAAAAAGTTAAAGATAACAATTATTCTTATATTCAGTTCTTCATATGCTTGCAAGTTTTTAAAGAATTAGGTATAATTATAACAAACGAACAAGACTCGGAAATTGTTGCAATAACAGATGTGAAAAATCCATTAAATGCAAGCGCAACCTATAACAGATTAAACTTACTTAAAACGAATAGCCAACAATAAATTGTAGTAATAGAAAATAAAATACACAATATAAAGGAGAGCAAAGTGCTTTATTATTTATTATTTAGTCGCAATTTAACACCGCAAGAAGCAGTATTGAGTTTTGTGTTTACAGTGCTTTCTTTTATCATTGCATTGTCGTTTAGAGAGTTTATGCGTTCGTTTGTTGCGTACAAAATGGGTGATCCAACTCCAAAATTGGCTGGCAGATTGACTCTCAATCCATTGAAGCATATCGACACTTCTGGATTCCTTATGTTTATGTTGTTAGGAGTGGGCTGGTCGAAGCCATCGCAAATCAATCCAATGAATTTCAAAAAATATAAAACCGGGATGCGTTGGATTTCTATTGTTGGCATTTTAACAAACTTTGTGTTAGGCTTAATTGCGGCTGGCATCTTTGCAATATTGCTAGGCACGGTTGGAATTCCTAATGTATATGTAGGCTATATTTATAATTTCTTAATGTATTTTATGATAGTAAACAGTTTCCTTGCCATGTTCAACTTGTTGCCACTTTTCCCTTTGGATGGCTTCACGTTTGTGACAACTTTCTTGAAACCGAACAACAAATTTGTTGATTTTGGTGTTAAAAATAGCATGAAAATCTTGCTTATTATCTTCCTTGTGAGCATTTTGGGTGATTTGATATTTGGCTTTGACGTGCTAGATTGGTATTTATCTGTATTGTATAATTATGTTTATGTGCCAATCGGATTTTTAGGGGTGTATATTTGATAGACGAAACAATTGATGAAAATTCATCTCAATTAACATTTAAGTTGGACGGATTTGAGGGTCCGCTGGATCTTTTATTGCACCTTATAAAGGAAAGCAATATGTCGATTATGGAAGTTAAAATTTCATCCATCACCGACCAATATATAAAATATATGCAAGGCTTGAGCGAACTCGATATGGAGGAAGCAAGCGAATTTTTGGAAATGTTGAGTAGACTTTTGGAAATCAAATCCCAAAAATTGCTTCCAGTTGAGCAAACCAGTGAACAGGAAGAAGAGATCGATAAAGAACTTGAATTGAAATTGCAATTGCAAGAATATGAGCTGTTCAAACAAGCGGGCGGGCAACTTCACGAAATTGAAAATGTTGATAGATTTTATAAACAGCCGGACAAAAGTGCGGGCGACACAAGGATTGTTTTCAATCAATTTAATTTGGACAAATTGCTTGATGCTTTCGCTATTATCTTGATGCGAACAAAAGATAGGGAAAATCCGCCTGAAAAAAAGATAAATCGCGATAGGTGGACAGTTGCCGATAAAATTTCATTTTTATCTAACATTTTAAAGGACAAAAAGGAAGTGAACTTTTTTAGTTTGTTCGATGAAACTTATAGTAAGCTTGAAATTATCACTGTATTTATGGCAATATTAGAACTATTAAAATTTCAAAAAATTGAAGTTGTGCAAGAAGAGAAATATGGCGACATATTAATTAAACGCAAGGAGGAAACCGATGGAGTTGAGTGAAATAGCAAAAGTTATTGAAGGCGTGCTTTTCGTGGCTGGTGAAGGCGTTGATATTGACGAATTTAAAACAAAATACGAAATGAATGACAGAGAATTTAACAAATGCTTGGATATCCTAAAACAAAAATATAACGAAAATAGCGGAATAAATATTATTCAATATAAAAACAAAATTCAGTTTTGTTCAAATCCGCAAATCGTTGAGAGCATAAGTGAAATTCTAAATCCAATTCGTGAAAAAAGTTTAACAAAAGCCGCACTTGAAACTGTTGCCATAATAGCCTATAAACAGCCAATAACTAGGCTAGAAATTGAAAATATAAGGGGAGTAAATTGCGATTATGCAATTCAACTTCTTCAATCAAACAACCTTATCGAAGTTGTGGGCAGGAAGGATACAATCGGAAAGCCCGTTTTGTTTGGGACAACGGACAACTTCTTAAAACGATTTGAGTTGGCAAGCATCGAGGCCCTGCCAAATTATGATGAATTGCTTGACAGAATTCGCGTTATACATAGCGAGGGCGATAGTTTATATAGAGAATTCACTATTCCAGAAGAAGAACCAGAATCCGAACAGCCCGCAGAAAATAAAGAAAATAAAGAATAATATTAAGAAAGAATAAGATACTACTTTTATGTGGAATCTTATTTTTTTGTTTTTTAATATAATCAATTTATTTCCATTAATTTATCCTTTTTTAATTAAATTTGAAATTAAATTTAATATTTTAAAATTAAAAGGAGCATTTATTATCACTCTTTTTAATAAATTTAAAATCGAATTTAAAGTCAGAATAAAACACGGATATATTTATATAAATCACAAGAAAAAGATAAGGAAAGAAAAATTGACAACTAAAAATACAAAAATTATATTTATGTTAACTTTTATTAACCAATTATTTTTTAGAGAACAAATCCTATCCCTAGACATAGCATCAAATTTTGGCTATAACCTAGATTCGTGCGTAACTGCGGTCACTTGCGGATATATTGACATTATTGCAAAAGGGATGTTAGCAAAATTAAAAAATAATAAAAAATCTGCACATATTTTTGTGTCGGTTGAGCCAAAATACAATGAAGATATATTCAACATAAGAATATCTAATCAAGTAAGAATCTCAATTTTCGATATAATTTATGCTTGGATATATACAAAATTTTATGGGTGGTTTAAAAATGAAAAAAGAAATTGTAAACTTAAACAAGGAAAGAAAAATTGAATCGCTGATTGATGTTTCTCTTGACAAAATTCGCACTTTAATTGATGTAAATTGTGTTATAGGTAACGCAATAAGCATGCCAGACGGGTCAAGCATTATCCCCATTTCTAAAGTTAGCGTTGGCTTTGTTGCAGGCGGTGGCGAATATAACGATTTAAATGGAAAACGCAATGCCGCAGATTTTCCAATGGCGGGCGGGACTGGCGGTGGATTCACCGTGCAACCAATCGGCTTTTTTGTGGTGGAAAAGGATAAATTTAAAATTATCCATGCGGATAAATCCACTGCATATCTAGGGTTAATCAAAAATGCTGCAGAAGTGCTTAAAAAATTTGTGGAGAAAAAACAATGAAGAAATTAAAATATCTTGCCTTGATTATGCCACTCATTTTTGTTTTTTGTGCATTTAGTTTTGTTCCGCACATCGAGGCAGAAGCAGTTTCAAGTTCTGCCAAGGGTATGTGTGTAATAGAAAAGGATAGCGGCAAAATTTTATATGCGAAAAATGAAAACGAAAAACTGCCTATGGCGTCAACCACAAAAGTTGTCACAGCAATCACAGTTTTAAATCACTTGACAGATTTGGAACAGTATATTCAAGTTGACGATGCTGCTGTTGGTGTTGAAGGCACAAGCATATATCTAAGACAAGGTGAAACAATAAAAATAAAAGACTTGTTGTATGGCTTGATGCTTAGAAGCGGCAATGATGCGGCGACAGCACTCGCTTGTCATGTGGGCGGAAGTGTGTCTGGATTTGCTGAAATGATGAACGAACTCGCTTTAAAACTTGGCGCAAAAAATTCGCACTTTGCAAATCCTCACGGGCTAGACAACAAGGACCACTACACAACAGCATATGATTTAGCTCTCATCACCGCATATGCTTTAAACAATCCTATATTTAAACAAATTGTGTCAACAAAAAATTATGTAATAGAAGCCACAAACAAAAGTGACAAACGCTATTTGACCAACAAAAACAAACTTTTGTCCACACTTGATGGCTGCTGCGGAGTTAAAACGGGATTCACAAGCAAGGCCGGCAGATGCTTGGTTAGTGCTTGTGAGCGAAATGAAATGACAACTGTTTGTGTTGTGCTAAATTGCGGACCAATGTTCGAAGAAAGTGTTGAACTATTAAACAATAGTTTTGTAGATTACAAAAACACAAAAATTATAGATAAAAACAAAGAAATTTTCAATGAATATATAATTGACGAAGATGAGGGCAGATTATATTTATATACAGATGAAGATTTCTATTATCCACTAAAAGCAGGCGAGAAAGAGCAACTTAAAATCGAATACGATGTGAAACTTGATGACGCAAAAGCGGGCGATGAAGTTGGGGAAATTAAAATTTTTCTTCACGAACAGTTGATTAAAACTATAAAATTGTATACAATGAATAAAATCGATAAATTAATTGATAGCAATACATTGCAAATTAATGAATTGTTGTGGGAAGAAAAATTAAATGAGAATTAACAAATATTTAGCATCTTCTGGCGTTGCAAGCAGAAGAAAAGCAGAAGAATTAATTTTAGAAGGTAAGGTTAAAGTCAATGGAAAGGTGGTCACCAATCTAGCAACGGACATAAAGCCAACCGATGTGGTGAACTATGAAAATCAAACATTGCGCACTAACCCCAACTTTTTTTATTTTAAACTCAACAAGCCTAAAGGTTATGTGACTACTTCATCAGATGAAAAGGGCAGAAAAACGGTTATGGAACTTTTGCGAGGTGTTCACACGCGCGTTTTCCCAATAGGTAGACTAGATTATGACACAGAAGGCCTTCTTTTGCTAACAAACGATGGCGAATTAACAAATATAATAACAAAGCCAAATAGCGAAATTGAAAAGACATATGTTGCCACAATAAATGGCCAAATTGATGATGTGGAAATCAAAAAATTATGCTCGGGAGTAGATATCGGCGGATATGTCACAAAACCATGTAGTGTAATTAAAATGGAAGAAAACAGCGCGACCACCAAACTTAAAATAACTATAACCGAAGGCAAAAATAGGCAAATTAGGAAAATGCTTGAGGCAGTTAATAAGGAAGTTAAATTTTTAAAACGCACCCAAATTGGCGAAATCCACCTAGGCGGTCTATCCCGCGGCGAATATGTAAAACTTAACTCAAAAGAAATAAAATACCTAAACAAACTCAAATCAAACTAGCACGGCTAGTTTTTTCTTAAAGCGTTTTGAATTTTGTTGACTATGTGATATAATTAAATTATGGAAAATTATGATGTTATAATTATAGGCGGCGGGGCGGCTGGCATGATGGCGTCAATTTTTGCCGCACGCAACGGGAACAAGACCTTAATTATTGACCATAATGAAAAACTTGGCAAAAAGTTATTTATAACCGGCAAGGGTAGATGTAACTTAACAAACAATTCCTCAATTGAAACTCATCTTAACAATATTGTAACAAATAGTAAATTTATGTATTCAGCCTTAAATGCTTTTTCGCCGGAAGATACAATTAACTTTTTTGAAACTAATGGACTAAAACTAAAAACCGAGCGCGGAAATCGCGTTTTTCCAGCTAGCGATAAATCTAGCGATGTAATAAAGACATTGAAAAACTGCATGGCTCGCTACGGGGTTGAAGTGTCTCTAAATACTGAAATTCTTGAAGTTTATAAAGATAATGGAAGCAATTGTCTTTTCCATATATTGTGTAACGGGAATAAAGAATACACTTGTAATAGTTTAATTGTTGCAACGGGCGGGATCTCTTATCCCGGCACGGGAGCAACGGATTTAGGCTATAAATTAGCTCGCCAATTTGGCCATAATGTCATTGAACCGCGTCCAGCACTATGCCCAATTGTTGTGAAAGACGATATATCTGATTTGAACGGATTATCACTAAAAAATGTAACTTTAACAATAAATTGTGGGAGCAAGTCTTTTAGCGAATTTGGCGAAATGATGTTCACTTATAATTCTCTTACTGGACCAATTGCATTGACGCTTTCAAGCTTAATAAACAAGTTTGACTTAAAAAATTCAGTGGCAGAAATTGACTTTAAACCTGCCTTAATACATGAGAAATTGGAACAGAAATTTTTAAGAGAATTTATAGATTTTGCTAAAAAGGATATTAAAACATATCTAAACACGCTACTTCCAACTCGGCTTGTGCCTTATTTTATGGCAAAAATTAATTTAGGAAACAAAAAAGTGGCAGATCTAACAAAAGTTGAGCGAACAAAAATCATTAATTCACTCAAAAAATTTGACTTAAAAATAAAATCATTAGATAATGTGATTGTGGGCATTGTTAGTTCGGGCGGGGTGGACACAAAAGAAATTAACTCAAAGACTTGCGAAAGCAAGCTTGTTAAAAATCTATATTTTATAGGTGAAGTGCTTGATGTTGACGCATTGACGGGCGGATTTAATCTGCAAATCGCGTGGTCGACAGCGTATCTTGCTGGAAACAGTTTAAAAGGAAAATTATGATATTTGCAATTGCTATAACAATTTTATTTATTCCACTATCGATTTTTTTCCCCGTTAAAATCATTGGCAAAAAGAATTTAAAACAATTAAAAGGGCAGAATTATATTATTTCTTGCAATCACACAACGAATATGGACGCTGTCATGCTTGACATTAAATTGCACAAAAAACATCGCGTTTTGGCAAAAAAAGAGCTGTTTAAAAACAAATTCAATGCGTGGATTTTAAGAAATTTAGGTGCAATTCCCGTTGATAGGCAAAATGTTGAGCCTCAGTCAATCAAAGAAATTTTGTCAGCAATAAAGAAAAAACAAAATGTGATGATTTTCCCGCAAGGAACACGTTCTACAGTTAAAATTGAAGACGGAAGTGCAAAAGAAGGGGTGGCTCTCTTTTCAATCCGCACAGGAACGCCCGTTATTCCAATGATGTTTGATAGAAAAATAAAGGCATTTAGGCGCACCAAACTTTATATTGGCGAGCCAATTTATCCAGACCAAGAAAGGAAAAAGGATAAGGAATATTTGAACGAATTTTCCAATCTTGTTGTTGAAAAAATGAATGCGTTAATTGATGGAGATAAGAAATGAAAATGAAAGATTTTAATTTGAATATGACGCAATATCACGCGGGGGATATAATAACCGGCACAATCGTCATGATTGGACAAACTGAAGTTGTTGTTGCCATTGGCGGACTAAAAGAGGGAGTCTTCCCCAAAGAGGAACTTGACCCAGCATTTAAAGTTGGCGACGCAATACTAGTTTTAGTGACTGGCAAAATTGACGACAAAGGCTGCCTTGTTGTAACTCATGCGGGCGTCAATAAAGCATTGCAAGACAAGGAACAACTTAAAAATTTAAAGGTGGGCAGCACACTCACTTTCAAAGTTACCGAAATTAATTCAGCAGGCCTTACGGGAAACTTTATGGGATATAGAGTCTTTTTGCCATTTTCACAATGCGCTATGGAAGACTATAAAAACAGAAATGGGCTTTTAAATCGCGAAGTTGATGCAAAAGTTACCGAACTAAATAATATAAAAAAATCCATTGTCTGTTCAACAAAACTTATGGACAACACAAAAGTTGAGCCGATTGGCGTGGGAGATATTGTAAAGGGCATAGTTATTAGATTGGAAGATAGATTTGCAATAGTGCTCCTAAAAAATGGCATGAGAGCAAAAATTTCGATTCAAGATGTTTCATATAGACATCTAAATTCGGTCGAAGACGTGCTGAGCCTAAACGAAGAATATGAATTTAAAGTTTTGGAAGTAAACACGGACTTTTCGCGTATAAGTGTAGGTCTAAAACAATTGCAAGACAATCCAATCGATGAAATCTATCAAGGACTAAATCTTGGAGATAAAGTCGAAGGCGAAGTGGTTAAAATCTTGCCCGTCGGAGCAGTCGTGAAATTGACAAACGGCCTAACAGCCCTCGCAATAACCAAAGAAAATAGCGACAGAGCTAATGTCGCAACCCATTATTTATATAAATTACATTCAAAAATAGCAGGCGAAATTTCGTTTATCGATAAGGAAAATCACAAAATCAATATAATAACACACAAAAAGAAAGATAATATCTCCTAAATTTCGACAAATTAATTGCCAAAATTTGGAAATTATATTATAATTTTTATATGAAAAAAGCAATATTGAAGCCAATATTGTTTGTTGTGTTCTCAGCAATTGTTATTATTGCAATTGCCTTGTTTTTGATTTTCTATCCAGCAAAGGGCAATGACGATTCGGCTTATGCAACAAAAATCACATTGGCAAACAAAGATACAATTGTGATGAATATTTATGAAGAAATAACATTAAAAGACAATTTTGTTCAAGTTACACCATCTCAGAAATTAGATTCTGTCACTGTTTCTGTTAAACCAGTATCAGATAAAAATGTTAATGGGCTGACTGTAATAAATAACAAGATAAAGGCATATCTAACTGGCAGCTATACCGTAAAATTTAGCGTCGAAGGGAAAATTAATACCTTATCCACTAGCGTAAGGGTGACGGTTAGGGACGATAATGCAAAAATCGATGTTTCGCGTTCCAATTTTGTTAGCTCTAGCGAATATGATTTGTCCGAAGCATTTGTTATTGCTGACAATAATTATGCATATGAAATTGATAACACAGAAATTTTGGAAATTTCTAACAATAAATTAATCACAAAAAATGTAGGGCAGACAAGAATTCATTTTTATTATGATAGTGAATTTTATACTTCCGACTATTCCTTTTTGTTAAATGTGGATCAAAAACCAGTTGAAAGCGATTATGAGTTTGTATATCGAATTCGACACGACGCTGAATCGATTACAATTTTGTATCAGCTTAAATATAATAAAGATGATTATGTTTATCAATACGCTGAAATAAGCTATAGCAATGAAACCGCAGTTAAGGAAATTCTTAACAGTAGTGGAATGTTAGTGCTTAAACCGCTTGATAATGATGGCAGCGTGACGATAACATTTGTTTTCCACGATAGAGAGTTGACAATAACTAAAACAATAGATCTAAATCTCGCCAATATATAAAAACACCGGATTAACCGGTGTTTTGTCTTGTGGAGCTACTGGGCGGACTCGAACCGCCGACCTGCTGATTACGAAGGAAGTGTTCTCCCCGCCCGCAATCAACTGCTCTTGCCGCCTTTTCCCCTTTATTTTTCGGTTGTCTACAATAGGCAAAGAAAAAATAGGTGTATAAGATTTCACTCCTTATACACCTATTTTACACCTAAATCTAAAATTTTCCAAATGTTTTACGCTTTTAAACTGCCTAATTCGTTCTCTTGTTTTGCAAAACTTACTTATACTCGAATTCAAGGTCGGTTTTGCGGTCATAGATTTCGCCGGAGAGTTCATCAAGCATACTCTTTGGCTGGCCTTTTCGCGCATAACAATAGTTGCAGCCGTGGCGACAAGTGTCATAGCGTCCAATATCTACTGATGGCATACAGCCACAAAATTTTCTTTGTCCGTCCAGTTTGTTGTTTTTGCGTTTGACGGTCAGATTTTGCTCGGCAAATTTTTCGGTGAGCAGTTTCTCAAAAATCTCGCCATCAATGCACTTGCTTGGCACAATGTTATAAGCACTCCAATCGCCGCTTTCGGCACACGCCTCAATTTGAATGCCGTTTTGCTTTGCAATTTTTGAAAATGCGGACAAAATTTGGTGTTTTTGCGTGAGATTTGGCGCCCAAACGCTTTTCGAACAGCCCGAATAACTTTCAATCACA
>CANQHS010000007.1 GCA_947623795.1 uncultured Clostridia bacterium
GATTGCCAACAAAGGTCATGTGCCTACAAATGTTGTAACGCTCGCTATATGGGCGTGCGTTTTGCACCACTTGATAGTTTATGTAGTTTTGCATTAGCAGTTTAACCTTATTTAGTCCTATTAGCGAATTTAATTCTTGCATTCCGTTTTCTTGCGGCTTGGCATCCATCTTTTTAATTTCTCGCCCAACAAAGGCGGAATATTGTGGATAAAGCGTAGTTTTAATATACTTTTTATACCAGTCATCGTAAATTGCCTGAAGCTCGCTAATTTCGTAATCTTTGTCCTTTTCAATCAACTCCACAAGGCCAACAGGTTCGCTTATAAATTTATCTTTAACAACATCCAACATTATTTGTTGTGCCCGTTCATTTCTTAACAAAGTTTCTTTTGCTTCTATAAACACTAAATCGTCCAGATTCCGTTTTAAAAAGTCAACTTGATAGCGATTGCTCGTATTTGCACGAATTATAGCAATTGTCTTATTGGCATACTTTTTTATTTTTTTACAAAATTTAACCGCAATCTCCTCTTCTTCTGTGTATTTGCCATTTTCTTCTATGTTTAAATCGACATTTAGAACTAATAACCCACCTTCATTTATGCTAAACAGTCGCTCCAATTCGGAATATGGACAATGATGACAGGTCCAAACATTGACATTGCAAATTGTATATTTATTTCGAATAATCCTATTATTGCTATATAGACTTTTGGCCAAAAGCTCCACCGAGCGTTCAAAAGTTTTGGGATCGTCAATCATCAAAAAATAGTGCACCGGCACAGCAAAACAATTATTCTTGTTTTTGGCATAAATTCTTTTTATTTCGTCTTGCAAATCAGTTATTGGCAAAGATTTGCATATTTTCAGTGCTTCAGTTTTATTAATCGTGTCTTGCAGTTTTATCTCTTTATAATCTATGCCGCTCCCATTAAGATTAAAAGCACCCTCTATTTCTCTCTTTTGCGGAAAATAATAGCATAAATTGTTCAAATCAAAACTAAACATTGTGTATGTTATTTCTTCTTTTTCAATAGAAGTATAGCTAATATTTAAAAATTTAATTAATTCATCAAAGCCGATATCCACACAATCAAGATCATAAATACTGCCAGAATAGACCATATCAAAGATATAATATTCTTCGTCTATTTTGTACAAAAAAACAAACAAATCTTTTTGCATAAAATTTTTGCAATAGTATGTGCATTTCTCCGCCAACTTACTATGTGTGCTGCGCATTTCGTCTTCTGTATTAAATGTTACAACATTCTTAGCTTTGCACTTAAATTTATAAAATATCATAATTCCTCCTATTTGCTGACTTAATAATATCAAAGTGTATGTACAAAAAACGGTACATCGAATACGCATTAAAATATTCGAATAGATTTGAAAATGAAAAAGATGTGCAAAAAAAGCGCCAATATTGTTAACAGTGTTAAATTAATAAATTTATTTCTCTTCAGTGTTGTCGGCTGTTAAATTTGATAGAGCCAAGTCTCCACAATAAAATGTTTTTGCCCTAACTTTGCCAAAGCAAGAAAAGTGCTCCGTCATTACCATATCGCAGTCCAATTCTTTGTTTATGTATAGTTTATCCAAGCAATGCACCTTTTTTGTTTTTATCTTATCGCACAAAATGTTGTTGCTATCAACGTAAGGTGAGGTTATATTTTTAGCATATATATTATCAGCAACAAGTTCTTTTTCGCTAAAAATATCGCCATCAGCCAATATCCATGGAATATAATTTTCATCTTTAAATGTGATATTTTTGGCGATTAAAACCTTATCATATTTGTTTTCACCCAAAAATTCAACTTTGCAATTTATGGTTAAATCATCATCAAATTGCATAACCCAACCTTTTTTGTTGGTGTTTTCAACAACTTTTAATTTCATATTTTGGGTTAATTCTTTTTTATTATTAATAATTATCATTTTCTCCTCTATATCGTCTGATTTTACAAACTTTCTAACATTTTTGCAACAAGTTTATAGCAAGATTTTTCTCTAATTGCCTAATTTGTTTTTTGTCTAAACGTCTAGGCTGTTTTTGAGGTCGGATTCCAACAGTTTTTTAAAATCAATTTTGCGCGGCTCGTTTTTTGCTTTTCCGAACCAGCACCACATTGAAACAAATCCAAGTTGCCCATCTTTGTTGATGCCCATATGGTGGCCAATTTGATCCTTATCAACATTTATTTCGTCCCCGTTCATCCATCTGCAGCCATTGTCTTTTGCAAACTGCAAAAAGGCCTTGAAATCCTCCTGCCAAATGTCGAACCAGACATGTTTGTCTTTTTTCATAATTTCTTTTAAACTTTTCATAAAAACTCCTTTTAAATTCCCATGAAAAGCGTAAAAGAAAAATCCCATCGTTACGATGAGATTCTTATCGACACATAAATCCCATCGTTCAGACTTTAGCACCTTACAAACGCAGGTTGCTGTGGAATCAACGGGTCTGTCCCTCCGCCACTCTTCATGGTTATGCTTTTATTTTACACTATTTTTGTTTTTTTGTCAAGTTAATTTCACTAAAATTTGAATTTGTTTTGTTTAATCAAGTTTTGGCTTTTTATTTTTGCTACATCCTAAATCTTTTATTTGTTCTAAAATTTTTCTCGCCGCTTTATCGGTTGTGTTTACTAGCCAAAATAAGTTTACAATATGTAGAATAGCATATCTTCAACGCAAAGGATTAGTGCTAACACGATTATAGGAATTGCGATTGCCGCTTTTGGCTTGTTCTTTTTTATGAGCATTCTAAACAACAACACAAGCACGGAAATAAACAACGCTGCCCCCACCAGGCCCAATTGATATATCATTGAAAGATAGGCATTGTGTGCGCTATAAGATGACAGCGCTGGTGCGCCAAGCCCGCGTCCAAAAATGAACTGCACTGGGTGATGCACAAGATATGTGCAAGTTTCAACCCACAAATCAAATCTATGCGTTGTGATAATATTCATCACATCGGCAAATGTTTTGCAATCCTTTAAGCCGCCAAAGAATCTATCGTACATGACAAAGAAGATTTTTGGATATATAATAAAGGCCATCAAAACGAGCAGCGCGAAAATCAATGTTATAATCAAAGTCTTTTTCCAATTTAGTTTTAAAAGCCAAATAAATAGCGACAAAAGCACCACGCACAAAATGATGAGATATGTTTTGGAGAGTGTTAAGCAACCAGCAATTGCGGTTAACACAAACAAAATTATGTACGGAACTTTTTTCTTGCTTACAATTATGAAATATGCCAACGCGGCGATAAGAATTTCGCAAGCGAGCGCCAACACATTAGTTTGCCTAAATAGGGCTGCAAATCTAAACGAGGAATCGCCAAAAGATAGCGTCATAACAGACTTCAAATATGGCGAAATGTAATATGTTAGCGTCATCACGCAAGAAATCAAAATTGTGATTGCCAAAACTTTTATGTTCTTTTCAAAATCGAACACATCCGGCTTTCTAACCAGCATAAAAATTGCCAAAAACAAGAATAGGAACAAACAAATTTTAAAGAAAACATTAAAATTATAATTTCCAATTGGTAGCAAGCAATAAACGAACAAGCCGAGCATTACAAAGAGCAAAGATATGTCGAGTTTGCCCTTTTCTTTGAAGAAATAAATGCCATAAAATTTGACAACATAAATCAAAATGCAAGCAAAATATAAAATTGTGCTTACTCTAACTTGATTTTGCCAATATAACAGACAATATGGTAAAGAATAGATTACATAAGAAAAGCCATTTTTTAAATCGTCAAACAAAATAAATATGAGAAGAAATGCAAAAGCCACATACGCAAATTGCCCGCAAAAGCAATTGATGAAAAACATCAATGTTAAAATTGCATATGGTATGTATGGTTTAAATTTTAGATATAATTTATTGATCTTGTTTTCGGTCATTTTCGTTGTCACCTTTTCTTAATTCGGAGTTGTATTTAATAATGCCTTTTTCTAAGATAATTTTTTCAGCTTCATTTAGTCCTTTTTCATACTGCTCTTTCGAGATTTGATTTGTTCTTAGCAAATAGTCGGAATAATAATAATCTCGTTTTATGTTGCCGGCGTATGAGGTGTTGGATTTAAACACAAAGCCGATAGTTTTGAATATGATTTTAACATCACCCCAAAAGGTTATTCTTTGAGCGTAATCATATTCAATTTTAAAAATTTCTTCCCAGCTTGCGGCATCCCTCGCTCCGCCAACTTGTGCGGGACCGGTCAAGCCCGGACGAACAGAATATGCCTTTAAGACTTCTTGATCATAAAACACCATGTCTTTCACCAATCTAGGCCTTGGGCCAACAATGCTCATGTCGCCCTTTAAGATGTTCCAAAGTTGAGGGAGTTCGTCAATGCTAAGTTTGCGAATAAATTTTCCCCACTTAGTAATCCTTTGTTCGTCTGGCAAAGGGTTGCCATCCTTGTCCACCGCGTTGGTCATGCTTCTAAACTTGTAAAGCTTGAAAATTTTTCCATTTCTGCCTGGCCTATATTGAGCAAAAATAACGTTCCCCTTTAGCACAATTTTGGAAACGATTGCAACAATTAAAAACAGCGGAGATAATATAATTAACGCCAAAAGCGATAAAACTATGTCAAAGAAGCGTTTAAAAAACAATTCGTATAATGTTTTTCTTTTTTTCTTTTGCTCCATAAACAAAATTCCTTTTATGTAACGATAAGATTATATCACACATAAAAGAAATTTTCAAGGGAAAAACGAGAAAACTCCTAAATTTTCGCTTTCAAAGTTTTGTTGACATAAATAATTTCTGCTTCGTTAAATTTTAATTTTTTTAGTTTCATAAATAAATTTGAATAAATCTCATCAATCTCTTGCTTCTTTTTAGGGAAATCAAAATTAAGATAGTCAACTTCAACCGCGTTCAACTCTTGTTTCAATTTTAAAAAAGAAAAGTTCATAAGCCCAATTTTGAAAAATAAATTTTCATAGACATCGCATAGATTGTTCGTGTAATCATAAAATTGCATATAAAAATTATTATTTTTAAATGTCTTTTTTGTTAAAAATAATTTTATATAGTCGTCAATCAAGGATAATTTTATTTTATTTTTCAATTTGACCTCAAAAAAATATTTGCCAAAATAATTGGAATTTAAAATACAAAAAATTTTTTATTTTTTTGTAAAATTTTTAAATTTTTTGTATTTTTATAGTTAATTTTATTAAATTTTGAGGTTTTTTATTACAATTTTAAAAATTTTTAAGAAAAAAAACGAACTCGATTTTGAGTTCGTCTTATCCGCGTCTGCCTTCGCCCATAAGTTCACGCACAACGTCAAATGCGATGATATCCACAAATTGCCTATCCATTGGGCTTGAGATGAAGAACGCTCGCCCACGAGGAGCAGTAACAATGCCCTCTTGCTCGCGCTTGTTGATTCCGCCCGCAGATTTATAAAGTTCAAGCAAGTCCGCCATATCGTTTGGCGCCATTTGCAAAATCATGCTGTATTGGCAAGCGTTGATGACTGCTGCCGAACGGCGTTGAATTTCTGGCGTGCCTAAGAAGTCTTTTATGTTTTGCGTGATGACAATTTGCATACCTTGATATTTACGAATACGTTTTGCCATTTCCGCCATAAAGTTAAGCGCAACTGGACTGTCTGGGTCGATGAACATATGCGCTTCGTCCACCGCAATGACAACTTGGCGCTTAATGTCGTTGCCCGTGCGTTCATAATATTGCTCGTTAAATCGCTTATTGTTAATGATTTCGTTGTTAAGATATTTGAACACCAACAACATTTGTGCGTTGGCAAGCCTGTTGTTTTTGCTTGCAAACAAGGTTTGGAAGTTAAATGTAATCAAATTTTCATCCGTCAAAATTGATGTTGGCCCGTTCCACAAATCGCTATTTCTGCCGCCCGTTGCAAATTTTTGAATATATGTTTCCAAAATGAGCAAATTGTTTCTATAAAACTCGTCTTTCACAGTTTTAAGTTTCTTTTGAATCAATGCGAATAGGTCATCAAATATAGGATAATCTTCCGCTTTCAATTTTGCGATGTTAGTTTTTTCGTTAATGCCTTTTTTGTTGTAAAGTTCAACCACAAGCGTGTTGAGCGTTTCAAACGCGTCCGAACTTATGCCTTCCAAAATTGCGCGGAAGAATTGTTCCAAGAATTGAAGGTGGGTGAAGAAGGTTTTGTTGTTGCCCTTGTCCACCATTTCGTCAATGCTGACATCATCTATATTGTCCGCATCGTTAAATGCGTCCAAATCCTCCAATGCAGCCATGATATGGAACGGGTTAATGATTCCGCTCTTGTTCGTGCCTACATCGATAATTTTTCCGCCCAAGTTTTTAGTCATGACTTCATATTCGTTTTCAGGGTCGAGGATGTACATTTTTGTTCGGTCTGCCGCAAGGTTTGTCAAAATTGTTTTGGTGGCATAAGATTTACCCGAACCTGACTTTCCAACAATCATCATGTTGGAGTTAATACGCCCCGAAATTGAATCCCTTGTGAAGAAGTCCACAAACACAGGATAACCGCTGGCGGTCGATTGCCCTATGCAGAATCCGGCTGGGTCTTGCATAAGCGAATCCACCATAGGAAAACTTGCCGCGATTGTGGTTGACGGCATGCTGCGATAATAAGATTTTAATGTATCAATTCGATTTATGCTGGACGACACAAATGCGTCCACTTGCCTACCAAACAAGTCGCTATATTTAAAGCCATATTGCTTTAAAACGCTGCGCACTTCTTTTCGATATTCTTCCTCCACCCTAAGATGAATTGAAACATCATAAAGTTGTTCGTTGTTTGTTTTTAGGTCCTTAAGCAAGTTGTTGAGCGAATCGATGTCCGCTTCCTTTTCAATGACCTCACTGCTTCGATAAGTTCGGTCGAGTTTGGCTTCCTTTTCCATAACCGCGCGGTCGATAACTTTTTCGCCCTTTTCCTTGTCCACCGGCATGATGTTCATAATAACACGCGTTCCCGGTTGCGAAAAGATTGGATATGCCCAACCATTGCCCACTTCAAGCGGATAGTTGGAGATTATCATTTGCTTGTATGGTTGCTTGTCGATTTCAACGCGCGCAACTTTAAAGTCCACCCTCTCTGGCATAACCCAACTTCCAAGCTGACTTGGCGGGATGCCATCGATTTCCTTTTCCATATAAACGGATTCATAGTTCGATTTCAAGAAACTTATAAGGTCATTTTCAGTCAAAATATGTGATGTTATGTGATATTGCCCGGCAGAGAGGTCGTTCACAATGCCAATTGCTGTGTCTTCCAACGCAGATTTGTCCATGCCATACAAAACCAAATAGAAGTGGTCTTGCAAAATTGGCTCTGCCTTAATCGCGTTGTTTAGCCTTGCAACACGCTCACGGAAGATGAGCGAACGGGCGTCCATTTCTTGCATGTTGTATTGCCCTTGCTCATAAAGTTCGTTTAAAAGAGCATATTTGATATCGTCATTTTTCAAAAACACATCAAACTGCATCGGCTTAACCGTCTTAACCAAACTCGCCCGCTGGTATTGCGAAATTCGCTTTAATGCTCGGCTGAAAGTGTTGATGAGCGAATCTTGAGCGTCTTCTTGCATAAGGTCCATCGCCACCGGCTGCATCTCAATAACCATGCCCGAATATTCGCCAAAATTGATAAATTTTCCCACATCTATGCTCAAAAATGGAGTCAACTTTTTCATGGATGTGTAGCCGCGCTCTTTTTTCTTGTCGTCCGCACGCCTATGCTTAGGATTTAGATATTTTTTAGGGAATGCCGCAAACCTAATTATGAGGACAATTGAACTATACAGCCTAACGCCCTCGTCAATCGGCAGATACATAACCACGCTTATCGCAAGCCAGCCAATAAGCGCATACCAGCGATAGTCCGTTCCGCCAATTTTGAAAAGGTTGCTGGCGATAATGACAATGGCAAAAATGAGGCAAATAACGAAAAGAATTATATCGCCCAAAGTTATATTTCTAATAAATTCAGTTTTAACCCGCGTTTTCCCGGGAATATATCTAACCATTTTTACCCCTTTTGCACCTAAATTCTATTGACCGTCTTTCTTCTGTTGCTTTTTCAATTCTTTAACAATTGTTTCGGAATTCTTTTCCATTGCCTTAGCAAACTCTTTAGCCAACTTGTCTTGTGCTTTTTCAAGGCCTTTGAAGCCGTCCGACAAATCCAAATCTATGTTTGCCGCGCTGCCATCAACCTTGATTTGTTCAATATTCGCTTGCAATTTTGACAATTCGTCCGACATAATTTGCGTCAAATTACCATTTGTGAAGTTATCGTTTTCAATCAAGTTTTCAGCAACTTTAACTTGTTGTGCTTGAATAGTTTGAACTTGTTGAGAAACAACTTGATCACTTCTATTTTTCTGTTGAGCTAAGCCAATAATGTTATTGAATACTTCTGGAGTAAAACTATCCCCTAATGAACTAGCAAGATCTGCTGTTGCATCTGTAGATAGATCTCCTTTTTTAACAAAATTCATTGCAGCATCTTTATTAAGTCCTGTACCAGCAAGAATAGTGTCTAATTCGTCAGAAATTTTTTGATCGGTATATCCGCCTTGTTTAGCAGCATTAGCGCGTTCTTGCAATGCTCTATATCTTGCGACGCCGCTTGCCGTACTTCTAAAGTCTGAGAATGACACACCAGACAAATCATCATCACCTTTGGCTCTACCCATAGCGTCAGCGAATATTCCTTTTAATCCATCCTGACCTTTTAAAATATCGAATATCTTTTCACCATTCGGCGATTTTATCATTGTTTGAATAAATTTGTTTACTGCATCTGTTGAACCAGACTTTATTGCTTTTTCCAAATCTTGTTGCAATTTCTTTTCGCCAAATTCGCCTTCTCGTTTTTTCTTTATATCAGCGTCTGCAGCCTCTCTGGAAGTTTTCAAATCTCCCTTAAATCCTTTTATTATTTCACTTGGTTTGCCAATGCCAGATTTTTCACCAAGCCAATCAGAAACTCCCCCAAGAAGTCCGCCTTCACCTCTATGACCTTTTTCGCCAACTAACGAATCACCTATCGAGCCAAAGAAGCCTCCGGCAACAGATGTTCCTGCAAGTTTCTCTTTTCTTTGTTCTTTATATCTTTTTTCTGCATCTTTTTGAGCTTTTCTTGCCTCTCTATAGTAATTACTATCTTTTGTGTCTCCCTTATGTTCTTCTTCATATTTTCTATAAGCATCTAAGCCAGCCTGTTTTGCACCACCATTTGCTTTATCGTAAGCTCCCTTATTGTATTCGGATGCATCTAGATCTTTACGCACTTTTCTTCTTCTGTTGGCAGTTGTGCCAGCTCTAATAAATGCACCGGCAGTTTTTGTGGTTCCTTTAACAGCATGGCCCAAACCTTTTTTAAATCTATTAAGTGAATTGCTTGCCAAACCTGCACCTGCTGTATACGCATTGTCTCCACCTATGAAGCCAGTTAGAGTTTCAATGAAGTCAGAAACCATATAAAGGGCTGCAATGTTAAGCAAGATTGAAACTATGCCCGTCCATTGCAAGCCCGCTGCCGAAGCAAGCAACGTTGTTGGATTGACAGCCAAATTGGATATCATTGCTCCGCTAGACGAAGATGTTGAGTATAAATCAATTTGATTTATAATAGGGACTAAGCACAAGAACAGATTCATGCCCGCCACCGCACCATAAGCAGAAAGCGTGTTTTTTATAAAACTATTTTTCCACGATTGAACGCTTGAGCCGTCATTGAGAGGATACATTGCGCATATGGCAGGACTTGCGACAAACAGCAAGATTAAATTAAACAACCTTTTCACCATGCCAAATGCAATTTTGCCCAACGCAAACAATATGAACACGCCGCCGCCGGCAAGCACAATGAAATTTATCTCCCAAGTGTCATAAAAGGTCGTGACTTCATAACCACCCATACCCTCAGCGCTAGACATCCAAAAAGGATCTGGTCCGCCCTGAGCAGAGAAAATTGCTTCCACAACTTCGGCATATTGTTCAGGTGTGTAAGTGCCGATTTTATCTTCATCTATTTCCCCATCCGTTTTTAAGCTATTAGGATCAAAATTAAAGTCTAATGTGATTTTAACCTTTCTATCGATACAAAAATATTTATGAAGTCCAACGATATTTTCAACTTCGCCCTTATCTACACCATTCCTAGCTCTATTGGCATTATAACCAGAAACAACAAACAGTTGACTACTTAAAGAAATGTTCGATGAACTTGTTCGCGTTGCGCCATTTATGGCTTGAAGCAAAATGTTGGCAACCCATACGCCCAACAAGCACAAAACCGGAACGAGCACAAAATTTGCCAATCCCTTAAACGCATTCGCGACAATTTCCTTCCAACTTTGAGGCTTAGATTTGTATGCGTTGCGGATAAACGCCATAGCGGTGAATATAACGAGCAAGAAAATTGCCAAAATCAAAATTGAAATGAAAATATTTTTAACTAAATCGGAAGTGAGGAAATAATAGACGATTCCGCCGCCATTTTCACCATTGATTGAACCAACCACTTGATTTGTGAATTGACCACTTGAATTAATCGTATCCCCGCTGATTGAAACCGTTCCTATGCCTGCGAAAGCATAAAAGATGGATTGGAACACATCAATCAACGAACCAATAACGCTAAACAATGGCCATAAGATATTGCCAACCAAAGCTAATATACCATCAAAGAAACCCATATTTTCCCCTCTTACGTCACAAACTGCACTTTTGCTAGTCCGCAAAGCATTGCGGACATAAGCCTAAGTTTGTTTGTTCCTCTCCCCTTCAAAACAATGAATTGTTTTGTGGGGACCCCGTATTTTCTGCCACACCTTGTCATTCTGAGCGAGCAACGCGAGTCGAAGAATCTCTTCGTGCCACGGTGACAACACCACACTCAACTCAAGGTGACAAAATAAACTTGTTAAGTTTATTATACACCAAAAAAACAAAATAAACAAACAAATCCAACAAATTTCTTATATTTTTCTTACTACTTTTAATTAATTCCATCATATGTCATACCGAGCGAGCAACGCGAGTCTTGTCATTCTGAACGCAGTGAAGAATCCCACAATCAGAAAACGAGACCCGTTCGACTCCGCTACGCTCCGCTCAGGGTGACATAAAGAGATACACTCGACTCCGCTCGGTATGACATTTATAAATAAAATCCTCTTTAATATGGAAAAGGAGTAATGAGGGAAAAACTGCTCGCTGGTTGTCCCTCATAGTAGAGGCACAACCGAGCAAAAGGCTTACGTTTGTGAGCAAGGCGAAACAAACTAGCAATAGCGAGAGTTGTGCCTATTTCCAGAGAGTTTCGTGTTCGGCGCAATAGAACTTGGAATCTGTTTGATTTTCAAATCTGAGTCCTACGCCATCTGCGACATAAGTGTAAACATCATTTGTTTCGCTTTCGGCTGCCGGCAATTTGAGATAGAAATCCTTTGTTAGATTGCTATTTAGGATTTCATAAAGCGAAAGCCCGTCGGCAAGCGGATTGTCTGCACTTGTGACGCCCGATTCGATGTTGGCAAAAACAGCCGCACTCAAATTTTGCGTATATTCCACTTGATAGATTGTGTCTTGATAATTTTCGCCTTCTAGGAAAAGATAAGGAGTTAGCTCGGCGCCATTTTCCCCATTGAGATAAACTTTTAGGTCGCCGATATTTTCAATATTGCCGAGATTGAAGCTAAGTTCGCTAAAGTTCACGCCCTTTTTAGGCATGAAGATGAAAGCGAGATAGTTTTCCGCCGCAATGTTTTTTGCATAATCCTCATCGCCTTCCAAAATATAGTCTTTAACATACACCATTTCGGTGCGCTGTTGTGCGGTTGGATTTATGCTTGCTGAAATTTTTTCGCCAAGAGCTTGTGAAGTTGGCTGAGTTTCGTTGCCTTCGTCAAGGCTTATCGCTCCGCTTTTGCCGAGCAAATAATCCCTAACTTTATTTGAAATTTCCTCACTTATTGCTTGATTGTAGCCAAAATATTTTATGCCCGCAATTTTGTCGCTAAATGTGCTGGCAGTTCCTTCCGGATTATCTGCCAAATAAACCGTGTCTGCAATCAAGTTGACAAGGTTATATAAATTGGTGCCTGAATAATCGGCTGCAAATTGCGAATAGTCATAATCTTCCGCTGGCAAAGTTTTTTCTGCGTCTGGCAACAAATTTATTGTTATTTGAAGGCCGCCATCCGCATCCAAATCCGTCTTTATTTCAACAATTGTGTTCGCGTAGTTCTTAATCAATTCATTTTGCGATTTTTCTTGGTCACGATAAATCGTCCTTATTCCATAAAAATCCGCGCCCTTAATTCCGTTAGGCGAGCTCATCCCGCCATTGCCACTGCTCCCGCCAAAAAGCCATGGGAACATTGCTTCCAGCACCGCCCCAACAAGAGCAGCAATCAAGAGAATAAAGCCTAAAACTAATATAAAAGGCACTGCCACAGCAAGAATAGATTTAACTTTTGCCCAAAATTGCGCTTTCCTTTGTTTCATTTTTAGTTCAAGTTCAATAACACGCGTAGGCATATATTTTCTTGCCGCATTTATAATTTCCTTTTCTTTTTTGGTGAAAAATGGAAATATCTTTTGGGGTGCGTGCTTCTCAATTTTTACAAATTGTCTATATAGTTGCGGGGATATCTGTTTTTTGCTTCCCTCTTCGTCGTCGGCTTCGTCGTCTTCGGATTCCTCGCTTTCCTCGTCATCGCCGTCTTCATCTTCTTCGTCTAATTCTTCATCTTCTTCGTCATACTCATCATATTCTTCTTCAAAATCATCATCATCCATAAAGACGCACACCTCCCCATTTTCGTTTAAATTCTTTAATATTAGTTTTAGTATAACAAATTAAAACATTTTTACCAAATATTTTTAAAGTCTAAATTAAAAAAGGCAAACAAAAAAGAGAGCGATTGCTCTCTTTTATCCAACTACGATTTTGGTGTTTGTGTTGCCGTTTTTCTAATCTTCGCCCTCACCTTTATCATCGACATCGGGTTTAGGAATTATCCCCCCCCCCTTGACAGTGTATTCAACCGTGAAAGATTTCCCTAGCCAAACAACTGTCATAGTTCTAGTTCCTGCCGTCCTTGTATCTAAACCATAACTAATCATACCCTTGGCGATTGCTTTCGCAAGGCTGTCTACTGAGATTGTTTCTTCTGTGGTTGTGTCTGTTTCAGGATGATAAATTTTTTCTGTTCCTGTGGCTGAAAAAGTAGAATCAAATGTTGCATCTGCAAAAGAATCCCCAATGTTATAGTTCCAACCTTTTAATGGCGATAAAGCGGCTTTATTATCTTCCTGTCCGCACGCTGACAAAAGGAAACATCCGGACAAAACAACCATAACCAATGTCAATATCAATGCAAATTTTGTTTGCTTTTTTAAGTTTTTCATATTTCCCCCTTGATTTTATTTTACCCAATTAAAAACAAAAGTCAAACAAAAATCATAAAATTTTACAAAAAAATACGGGTTCCCCCGCATTTTTGTTTTTTTGTTATTATTGCCAATTTGTTGGGTCGATAGTTTTGCCAATACCGATGTTGTTTGCAAGCCAATAGAACAAGGCGATAAGAATCAAAACGACAACGATACCAACAATAACATAAATCAATTTTTGTTTTGCTTCTTCCCTTTCGTTCTTTTCATCTGCTTTAACGAATTTGATACCAACCACAATGGCATAGATGATACCAGCAACTGACGCCAAAATCAATATAGGGTTAATAATACCCAAAATGCTATTAACAAGAGTATCTGCCCAACCGATGCCGGTGCTTACCAAAAATTTACTAAACATAAAATAATTTCCCCCTTTATGCGACACAATTTTGCGTTTTGTGTCAATTTATGACTATATGATAACAAGTTAAAAATTTAAAATCAACTAAATTTTACATATTTTTTAAAATTTTTTTAACTTTAAATTATTTTGTTTAAAATTCTTTTAATTATACCAAAAATGATAAGGTTGCCTCAATGTCATGCTGAGCGACGGGGTCCCCACAAGAACTTGTTTGAAGTGGGGTAAAAGTCGAAGCATCCCACAAATAGAATATGTCACTCCGATTAGGGGATTCTTCGACGCACTGCGTTTGCTCAGAATGACAACGTCACAAACTGCGCTATTGCTAATTCTTGGGGACCCCGCAAGGCGAACGCCGCAGTGGGGAGCGGAGCCTGCAAGTGCCAATCGAGCAAGGGCAAATACTTTTGCTCGGCGAGATATTAACTTGCATGGGCGAGCAGTTTGCTCCTTTTCCCCTTCAAAACAAATGAATTGTTTTGTGGGGACCCCGTTAGACCCTTCGACTACGCTCAGGGTGACATGAGAGATTCTTCGACTGCGCTACGCTTCGCTCAGAATGACAGAATGCTGCGTTCAACATGACAGCAAAAACCTTTGCGAATTTATTTGACTTTTTTATTTTTATTGTTATAATTTTTTATATATCATTATTATATAGGAGTTTAAATGAAGGAATTTGGCAAAAAAATATTGAAATATCTCATTGTGGGGATAATTTTGTACATCGGCTCGCTTATTCTTGTGTCGTTTTTAACTTATCATGCGTTGGACAGGCGAGTGCTTTCATCCGCCACCCCATATTTCTTTTTGATTATAGGGCTTGGATTGGTGCTTGTGTTCGACTTGATGCGTTTGGTGGACGGAAAAGGCAAGAACAAAAGCAAAAAGGCGGTGGACAAAGTTAAGGACACGCGCGGCAAGGACACCGAACAATTCTTTAACCGTGATTTTGTGACGGAGGAATTGAAAAAGAACAAGGCGTTTAACTACAACACTTTGACTTCGATTCGCAGTTCAAAGAAGGACGGAATTTTGGTGCGGGCGGAAGAAAAAAATATTGGCATGGACATCAACTTTGTTGAGCCAATCCACACGCTTTGCGTTGGTACAACATCGTCTGGTAAAACATCGCGTTTCGTTGTGCCTAGTTTGCAATTGATGAGCATGACAGCAAGCAAGCCAAGTTTTGTTATAACCGACCCTAAGGGCGAGTTATATGACAAGTGCGCGCACAAGTTCGAGAGCGAGGGTTATGATGTCAAAGTTTTAAACTTGCGTGAGCCATTTGCTTCCGTGCAATGGAATCCGCTTTTGTATCCTTTTGATATGTACACTCGCAGTTTCAATTTGGACAAGGAAGTTAAAGTTCACCCAGCGGGCGATAATCCAAGGCAATATAACCTTATTTTGCAAAGGCAGTTTGACTACACAAACACGACATGGTTCGAGTTCGACGGAAACGCGTATGCGGACAAGCAAAGTTTGGAAAGCGACATGCAAGTTACTTCCAAAGAGTTATATGACAAAAGTTTTAATGCTTTGAACGATATTTGTACCACTCTCGCACCTATTGAAGATGCAAAACAACCAAGTTGGGAAAAGACAGCGCAAAAACTTATTCAAGCGGTTATGCTGGCAATGCTTGAGGATAGCAGAGTCCCAGAACTTGACATGACGAGAGATAAATATAATCTTTATAATGTTCAAAAAATTTGTAACATGACAGACAGCGGGCGCGACACCTACGCAACGCTTAAAAAATACCTTTTCGACTATCGTGACAAATTCAGCAAAGTGGCGGAACTTGCCACAACTGCATTGCAGAATGCGGACACAACCACAAAGAACTATATGGGCTTTGTTTCGAGCAAAACATCCATGTTCAGCGATATGGGCATAAGCTATTTGACCGCCAACACAGAAATTGATTTCGTAAATATGGACGAAAAGCCAACCGCAATTTTCTGCATTATTCCAGATGAAATAAGAACGCGTTATCCGCTTGCAATTTTGTTCGTTACGCAATTATATAAGCGACTTGTTGACAAAGCACAAAAAATTGGCGGCAGGCTAAAACGAAATGTATATTTTATGCTAGACGAATTCGGCAATATGCCTGCCTTCCCAGAATTTGGCTCTATTATGACGGTTGGTAGGTCGCGTGGCATATACTTTGAATTGTGCGTGCAATCATATAGCCAGCTTTATCAGATTTATGGGCAAGATGTGGGCAAAATCATTAAGGATAACTGCCCTATTCAAGTTTACATCGCAACTGAGGACATGACCACAAACAAAGAATTTAGCGAGTTGCTCGGCAAAAAGACAATTGTTGAGGACAGCGAAAACAAGAGCGTTGGTGCGGATGGCAAAGAAACAAAATCTTATAGCCAACAAACCAAAACGCGTCCGCTTGTTTACCCTGAAGAACTCATGACGTTTAGGGATCAAAAGAAGATTATTATCAAAACTTTCACGCCAAACGCTTGCTTAAAAACTTCAATCACATCCATCTACGAAGCAAAGAAATGTTATGACCTAACTCAAATTCGCGGCACCTATGTTCAAAAACATTTGTTTGACGAAAACGCAATCTACTACGACATAAAACGCCGCAACCAAATTGTTGCAAATCAAGGCGACGACGACTTCGACGATGACGATGACGATCTATTCTAAAATTTATAATTGTCACATCATGTCATGCAAAGTTAAAATCTCTGCCATTAAGCAAAAAAATCACACCAATGGTGATTTTTTTGTTGCCAGCATTTATTCAAAAACAAAGAGAATAATATGCTTCTATTTGTTATCTGCTTTCGCAGTTGTGCAAGATTTGATTAACATTCTTCTCATTTCTTGAGCTAATGCAATCAATTTATTATAGTCAAAATCGCTTAATTTGCCAGATTTATTCAATACCTCAAGCCAATATTCAGTTTCATAACACTCTTTAAGTGCTATTTCGAGTTTTGATATGAAATCAAGTTTGCTTTGCGCATAATGAGATTCGTGTATATTTGCACCAATACTTGTGCCGCTACGCAAAATTTGATTAGATAAAGCATAACTAATTTGATGGTTATCCAAGCTTTTTATCAATAAAATAGAAAATTCTTTTGATTTCTCAATTAAAATAGAGTTTTTCATATAAAATATTTAACACAAACAGAATTTTAAGTCAAATATTTGAGCGAGTAAACGATTAAACGATAAAACGATGATAAAATGATAACAATTTTAATCTTTATCACTTACTGGCTCTAACACTTTATAGTTGAAAAACAAAAAACAGCCAAATTTTAAGTCAAACGCTTTAATCGATTAATCGATTAAACGAGTAAACGATGATAAAGTGATTCCCACAATCTTTTATCGCTTACTCGCTCTATCACTTTATAGTTGAAAAACAAAAGCACCCATTATCGGTGCTTTTGTTTTTCTGGTTGAGCGAACTCAACCTAAAATGAATCAAAATAAGTAAAAATACAAAATACATATTAAATTTCTAAATTTAACGCTGTATTTTATAAATTTTTATTTTTTATTAAAATTTTTAATACAAATTTGTAGATTTTATGGTAAAATAATAGTGTAAATTATAAGAGGTTTTATGAAAAGTAAAAAAACAAAAACATTGAGAGTATTTGAAGGTTTCGCAGGATATGGTGGTGGAAGTTTTGCTTTACGAAGAGTAAAAGAGCAAAATCCAAATTTTAACTATGAAGTTGTCGCTTACTCTGAAATTGATAAATATGCTTCTAAACTTTTTGATGCAAACCATAAAGATAAAAACGGAAATGTTATCAAAAATTATAGTGACATTACAAAAGCCAATCCAAATGACCCAGATTTTCCAGATTTTGATTTGTTTACAGGTGGATTTCCATGCCAACCATTCTCAACTGCCGGTATGCAAAAAGGTGTAGATGACCCCTATGGGAGAGGAACTTTATTTGAACATATTATAAGAATATGCGCAGTAAAAAAACCTAAATATATTTTACTTGAAAATGTAAAAGGAATACTATCAAAAAAATTTGATTCTACTCGTAAGAAAATGAACGATTTATTGAGGAATTTAGGTTATACGTCAGATAGCAATAATGTAAATGAAGAGCCTTTGAAAATGGCTATACTTAATAGTAAAGATTATGGGGTGCCTCAAAACAGAGAAAGAGTTTGGATGTTCGCGAGATTGGGCGGCCTGCCAAAAGATTTCTCAATGATTCCACCAAAACAAGATAATGGATTAAAACTTGCAGATTTTTTAGACCCACAAGGATATGTTCCTAAAAATTTATATTTAAGTCAGAAACAAATTGAACATTTAAAAGATAAACATAAAATAACAAGTTTTTATGTGGATACCCCATTGTGCTTTGATGTGTATAATAAAAAAATAAAATACGATGGATATTCAATAACTATAACAATGCCTGAACACAATTCGCTTCGTGTAATAGAGGCAAATAAAGATAAAGAAGTTGTTAGAAAGATGTCAGTTACAGAACAATTTAGATTAATGGGGTTGGAAGGACTTCGAGGAGTTGGCAGAAAAATTGATATTGATTTTGCCGGACAATCATATACTCAATTATCTAAAAGAGCAGGAAACGGATGGGATGTAAATCTTTTAACTATTCTGCTTTTACACATTTTTAAACAATTAAAAGATATTGACCCAGAATTTTTTAATTTTTAGGAGGATGATATGGATATATTAAAATTCAAAATTGATGAAAAATCTTTGTTTTATGGTATTATAAACGATTTTGAAAGAGGGCAAACAGCAACGGTTCATACCCCTCTTAATCAATCAAAAGACCCTAAAAAATGGCATTTGGACATATTTGAATTGACAAAACACAATTTGGAAACAAAAAAAATTCCTGAAATGTTGAAAAGAAAATGTTTAAGCAATACAACATCACAAGCCCAAAGTAAATTAAATTATTTATTTGAGTTCAAAAATTTACTTTTGGATGGACAACCATTGAATACTAGTTTTTCTTTTTGTATGTACATTAAAGAAGAAACAGATAAGTTCATAAAAACCAGAACAGGAAAACTAGAAAAAAATACACATTTTGGTAGACAAAAACTGCATTATCCAATTTCATTAAATTATAAAAATGAAGGTTTTAATATAGACAACAAAGAAGTTCTCAATGATATATTAAAACAAAATGGCGGATTTGCATTCGTTGTAAGAGGTTTTGAATATTCTATAAACAACAAAACTCTTAATTTTATAACTACAATGGTAGGTCCTCAAAATATATTACTATCCAATGTTTTCAAAAGGGCAAAAGGCACCGGTAGAAAACTATTATTAAGTGAAATAGATGTGAACGATTTTGACTTAATTAATGAAACTTACTATGTAGGAATCAAAGAGAAACAAACCGACATACAAACATTTTTTGAAAAAGCTAACAAAACAAAATCAGAAAACGGTAAGCTAGGAGAAGAGATTATTCTTAAACAACTATCTCAACAAAAAGGAGTTTCAGAGATTTATCACACCAGCCTTGAATACCCTACATCACCTTATGATATTGAATATTATGATGGAAATATAAAAAAATATGTTGAGGTTAAAGCTACACAAGGAAATAAAAAAGTTTTCAATATGTCTAGCGGTGAAATTAAATTTATGAACAGATATAAAGATGACTATATTTTATTCCTTATAACCAATGTAAAAGACAAAATACCCAATATTTATATGTTTACTTGCGATAAAATACTTAAATTAAAATACGAGCACCCAACAACCCGATTTTATGCTTAATATTAACTTTTATAAAGTTAAAAGCGGAGATTTTTATGACATTTGAACAAATCAAGTTTGCAAAAGAAATGATTAGAAAATTTGAAAATCAAAAAAAAGAAACTTGCTATGAAGCAATGGATTCTTTACTTGATAAAACAAGATTTTATTTTACAGAAATAGATTTTAATAAATTATATTTCTATACATATAACACAAGAAGAGAAGCATTGTCTCATGATGATTTTGTGTCAGATTCTAATGCTATTATTTTTACTCTTGAAGGTATGCTTGCAAAAGATAAAAATTATCCCTTGATTAAACATATCATTCAAGACATTGAAATGTATAAAAGATGCAAATCTGACAAATCTGTAAAAGAGGCCATTAAAAAAATTTTTTACTCTTATTCGGGGGAGATAAAATTCAATAAAGTAATAGAAAAAATTATTATTGATGATGCAAAAAACACTAACTTCATAAATTTTAATAATGGAGGCTTTGACAAAACGCTTCTGGACGGAATGTTAGTAAATTTAGAAACATATGCTAATGAAATATGTTTTAATGGACCTCATAAAGATTCTGTAAAAAAAGAAAGAAAACAAGAGACCACCATCAATATAAATAATAATAACAATTTTAACGCAAATACGAGTGTGGATTTAGTCATCGAAAATACCATAGAAGAATTAGAAAATGCTTGTCTATCAGATGAACAAGAGACATTAGTTAAAGAAAAAATTAAAGAATTAGAAGACATAATTCAATCTAAAGAATCAAAAAAAATTAAATGGAGAAAATTTGGTTCAATATTAAAATGGGTTGCAGAACAAGGTTTACAAGTTGCTAGTATAATTGTCCCATTAATTTCTTGTGCGTTAAAATAAATAATAGTTTTGCGACCCCGGTGTGTGCTTGTCTTGTAACAAGTGGCGTCGCTACGCTCCGCCAGACAAGCACACGCAGGACATTTCACAAAACCGCCTGAATGGAATTTAGAAAGGCGTTCGCTAGCTGAAGCAAAAGCGAAACGCCTTTTTCTCTAAATTCTTAATTATTCAAGTAGATTTGGTTGTGGATAAAAAGATTTGTATGTGCAATTTTTTATGAAAATTATTAAAAATCATTGAAATTTTAGATAAAATTAGTGTTAATAAGTCAAATTTTATGAAATTTTTACAAAAATTGTGTGATAAAATGTTTTTGAAGTTAAAAAAGAACACGCAAAAATGACAAGCCGAGTTTTTTAAATATAGTGTTTAAAACACAAAGTTTTGCTTGGAACTTATAAACAAGTCAGTGGTTGCATTTTAAGGCGTAGATTAGAAAAATTTTTCTATCTATGTCCTTTTTTAATTCCTATTAGGAGTTGAGATGAAAAAAGAACCACAAGTTATTTTTACAAATGAATTAAACCTTACCATTTTTGATGAGTATTTTTATAAGAAAATTTTAGAACGAATTTTAGAGATAAAAAGCAATTTGGGATTCTGATATGTGCTTGTCTTGAAACAAGTAGAAACAAAATTTGCAACCTACACGTGTGCTTGTCTTGATACAAGTAATATGTCTTTCGCAAGCGAAGTTTAAACAAAAACTCTTTTTAGTCAAGGGTAAAATGTATTGCAAAGCAACCCTTGACTAAAAAATAAAAATCACAAATTTAATTATATTAAACTATTTTTGTTTGTTTCGCTTGTTGTCGAAAGACAAATTAAATAAATAAAAGGAGTTTAAGTATATGAATGAATCATATAAACATCATTCGCTCACAAATAGTTCTGCAAGCAGCACTGATTGCTCGGCTCATTCGTTTATGAAAACAGCAGTAATATATGCAAGGTATTCAAGCGATAACCAAACCGAACAATCTATTGAAGGTCAACTAAGAGTATGTGAAGAATATGCCAAATCTCATGACATATTGATTTTAAACACATATATTGACCGAGCAATGACAGGCACAAACGATAACCGCCCAGATTTTCAACAAATGATAAAGGACAGTAGCAAAAAAGATTGGCAATATATTTTAGTGTATAAGATTGATAGATTTTCACGAAATAAATATGAGATTGCAAAATACAAAAAAATTTTAAAAGACAATAATGTGGAATTACTTTCAGCAATGGAGAACATCCCAGATACGCCAGAAGGAATAATATTAGAATCCTTACTTGAGGGTATGGCGGAGTACTATTCAGCCGAACTTGCACAAAAAATTAGGCGTGGTATGCACGAAACAAGATTAAAAGGCAATTTTCAAGGCGGATATGTGCCTTATGGATACAAACTTGATGGCAAAAAATTGATAATAGATGAAGAAAAAGCTGAAGTGGTTAGATATATTTTCAAGCAATATTCACTAGGCACTTATGTTAAAGATATTATTAAATCGCTTACAAATATGCACATTTTAAACAAGGGAAAACCTTTTGTTAGGAATACAATTTATATGATTTTGAAAAATGAAAAATATTCTGGAATCTACAAATTTAACAACGAGATATATGAAAACACTTATCCACAAATAATTTCGCCCGAGATATATCAAAAAGTTAAAAATAAAATCAATATGAACAAATATGGCAAACGAAGTGTTGATGTTGTTTATTTGTTAAGAAACAAACTTGTATGTGGCTATTGTGGAATGCCAATAAGTGCAGAAGGTGGAACTGCAAGAGATGGAACTAGAAAACACTATTATAAATGCCTGGGAAGAAAACGAAATAATGGTTGCAAAAAAGCAACAATAAGCAAAGAAATATTAGAAAATTTTGTAATTGAAAGCATAACAAATGTTTTAAATTCGCCAAAATACATTGACACTTTAATAACCAATCTAATGAAATTACAAGAACATTCAACAGAAACAAATTTAACATTGAAAACGCTGTTGAACGAGCAAAAAGAAGCGAAAACAATTTTAAACAACATTATGAAAGCGATTGAAAGTGGAATCATAAACAAAACAACAAATCAACGAATGAAAGAGTTAGAAACGCAAATAGAAAAATTAGAAAAATTGATATTGATTGAAAAGAATAAAACAAATGTAAAGTTAACTAAACAAGAAATTAAAGAATATTATATGCAAGCATTAAAATTAGAACCCAAAATGCTTATAGATTATGCAATTAAGGAAATTAAAGCATTTGATGACAAAATAGAAATTACATTCAACAATCCATTAAAAAGTCCTGAAAATCATCAGGGCTTTTTTCTTTTCAGTTTTACAAGAAATTTACATAGCAAAAATTTGAAAAACAATAACATAATTGTAAAATTCTTTGCATAGTGGCTATTTATTCCATGGTGAACTTGACAAGAGAACTCTGGAATGGTTTTATCCCCATCAATAAGGCAAAGAAGAAGCATTATGCTATCTCCTTTGCCTTTTGTGATATTATTTTTCATTCCATCTCTTGTCAAGCACCTTTCACGGCATAAACCGCCAC
>CANQHS010000008.1 GCA_947623795.1 uncultured Clostridia bacterium
GTAGTTAGCGGTTGCACCATCGAGTTTGCAAGGCGGACGCCAGTTATTGGCAACGCACTTTTAATAACCCTTCTATACTCGCCAAATTTAAAGTTCAATTTTGCGCGTTTGAAATAGATAATTATAGTGATAATAGCCGAGCATAGGCAAGTTATATTAAATGCAATTGCTGAATATTTTGTTGCCACGAAAAAGTCGGTTATTTTAAATAACATAATAAAGGTTAGGGCAAAGCGAATTATTTGTTCAAGTAGTTCAGTTAATCCACAACTAAAGTAGTCGTTTTCTCCCCACAACGCACCGCGAAAAACAGCATATATAGCACTAAATATGATTGAAGGAATTAGAATCAATAAAATTTCCACCGCGCGGCTGTCTGTTAAAACGATTCCCCAAATTGATTTTAGAATAAAAATAAAAAATGATGAAAGAACTGCTACAATCAAAGCAAGCACAAGGGCAGAAGTGACAACTTGATTGCGTTTTTTTAGTTCATTATTGCTTTCATAAACTGACACAAGTTTTGCAGTCGTAAGCGGGATTCCGCTTGAAACGAGCGTCATAAAAATGCCAAGCACGCTTGACGCCATTTGAAACAATCCCAAGCCTTCCGCTCCTAGTTTTCGCGACAAAAAAATTCTGAAAACAAAGCCCAAAAGCCTCGTTATTATCGAAAATATTGTGACCACCATAGCGGCTTTAAATATTGATTTCATACAGTTTAATATATAAAATAAAAAATAGTTATATGATAACTTAACAAAGTTTAGTACTCAAATTTGGATTTTTTGAATAAATATAAATATGAAAATTGAGTTGGATGATGAGTTTTTTTATCGAATCAATGGAGAAAAGCCAAACGAACTCTACATTAAATTTAACACGGAAAAATCCAATGTCAAACGCAACAATGAAAGTTTGAATTTTTATGATGGCGAGTGGGTTGAAATTAAGCCAAACGATTATGTTTGCCACATAGTAAAGCCTATGGAAAGCATAAATAAAATTTGCGAATTGTATGGAATAGACAAACAAAAATTGATAGCGGACAATAATTTAACAACCGAGCATCTTTTTATTGGTCAACATATCAAAATAAAAAAATAGACCATTATGGCCTATTTTTTGTTTTCATCTTCATTTGCCTCTTTATTGTCGACTTCTTCTTTTGAATTGTCCACTTCGGCAGCATTTGGTTCGCTCATTAATTTTTTGATGAGTTGACTATAATATTGCTCAGATTTAGTGTAAGTTATTTCATCATTAATGTTGTTAATGTTAACGCCAAGTGCGGAAGACAATCTTTGATTTTTCTTCATTTCCTTTTCAAGTTTAACAATCTCGTTTTGAGGCGCACGCTTAATTTTTAACTCACGCAATTTTGTCAAATCGTGCTTATATTCTTCCTCATATTGTGATCTTTCGTTTGTTAAACTCTCCAATTCTTTGTTGAGTTCTCTCAACTTTTCATCTCTAACAGTCGTTGCTTTTCTTGCATAATATTGTTTTGAAACTGTCTTGTTTCTGTCATAGTCGTTTTTAGTTTTCTTAACAGGCTTTTTCCATTTTGTTTTTCTTGCGATAACGCCAACAACGCAAATGATGATTGCTAAAGCAAATATTATGCTAGGGATTGCATAAAGCCAAGCGCTTGTGTTGAAATTGGATTCATTGTCTGCGTCATCTGTTTCATTGTCCGTGTCATCATCTACAGTTTCAGTTTGTTGCAAAACCATAACTTTTGAACTGTCGGCTGACACAAATTCATCTTCCTCAATTTCTTTAAAGTTTATGTCGCCAAAGAAAGCCCTTCCAATATATTGGCTATCAGAACTGCCCAAAGCGAATTGCAAATAGCTTGCGTCCACTGTGCTTGTTGGATTGATGTAGAAAACATATCTTTCCCAATTGTTGTCAGTTTTAATTTTTTCAAATGACTTTGTAAAGCCAGTCATGCTGAGTGTTACGCCAGTATCTTCTTCATTTTGACTGTCTGGGAATCTAATTTGAAGGTCTGTTGTGTAGACATAAACTATGAGTCTATAGAATTTGTTTTGTTCGAGTCTATAACCTAAGTTTGTTGAATAAACATTGTTTGTGTTAAAGTTATAATCGTTTCTTATAGCGAAAACATTGTTGTTATGAACAAATCCCGCTTCGCTATCTTCCGCATTAAACAATAGACTTAGATTTTTCAAGCTTGCCATATGGTCTGAGTCAATAATATGCGAGCTTAAAGTTTCGTTCAAATTCACGATTCCGGAATAAGAACCTTCGCCAGTAGATTTTGAAAAGTTTTTAGCCTCATAATAGTCGTCAATCTTGTTGCCATATTCATAAAGATTTTTTAAATCAGTGCGAACAGTAATATCTGCGGTTGAATCTTTTTCGCTGTTATAGTAGTGCACATCATCAACATATGCGAAAGTGCCAGTAGTGCTGTTTAATGTCAATTTAACACAAACATCGCAATTTTGATATGCAGTGGATAAAATGAATTTAACAACTTTGAATTCGCTAACGGATAGTGATGGAGCAATGTTTGTTGATGCCAAAACAAGTTCGCCATCGTCCTTTTTAGTTACCAATTCAATTTTAAAACTATCGTTTGAATTGCGTTGTCCGCTTAATACTTGCACTTTCATAGTGAAAGTGTTTGAAGTGCTAGCTTGAATGGATTTTGAGGCACTAGTGTAGGAAAGTGGGCTAGCCGATTGAGAGTACATCATAAGAACATTGTTGTTTGCACTAGTTCTGTCTGGATTAACAAAATTTGAAATGTTTTTGTTGTCATTTTTTAGTTTGTCAAATTCGGCAGTTGCAGTGTTAATTATTCCATAAAGTTGTTTTTCGCCTTCAACCGAACTAACTGTCCAACTTGCTGGGGTGATAGGGTAACTTTTTTCAGTGTCACTAGGTCGAAAATCGTTGAAAGCTCCATTATCTAATAAATCGGTCTCACTCGTTTCAACCAAATCAAGTTTTTTGACATTTGAAGGAGTACTGTTGAATGTGGAATAACTAATTTTGCTTAATGTAATTTTTGAAATATAAATTGTGCCGATTGCTTTTGCGCCTTCTTCGCCTAATCCCACTGTCAATTTAAAGTTGATGTCGCTCGAATCTGTGTTGGTTCGAACATAGAATGAATAGTTTGTGAAATCAACTGTGCCTGAGAAGGTGATAGTTTCAGATTTATCTTTGTTTGTCTCAGTAAGTTTCAAAACTGCATTGCCAGAAACGCCAACAGCTTTTGCCTTAACTGACACTTTATAAATTGCGTTTTGTTCAATCAGATTTTTTTCCGATTCGCTATCAAAGAACAATTTTTCGCTTGTTGAATATTCGTTAAACGCAATTTCCTTATTGTTAATTTTGAAAGCTGTTGTATTTGATCCGTCATAGCTCTCATCAGTGGCCTTAACATTAACATATTCAGCAAGAGTGTTTTCAGCGGTGTTTTTGATAACAAAAGGGTGAGATTCGGCCGAGATTTCTTTAATAACTTTGTATTGAGATAGATATTGTTGCCTTTCGTTTGTGTTTTCTAATCTAGTTGCGAAATCTGAATCGGCCATTTCAAAGCAAGACAAGCTATCGAACAAAATTGTGCCTGAACCATTTAAGTATAAGCCCAATTTTACATTCAAGTCTTTAATGTCATCCGTTTTAATTAAAAATGTATATGTGTGCCAGTTTAAATATGAGTTAACATTGGTGATTTTAGACAACACGGCATCATTATTGTCGCCGTCTTTTAGATAAAGCGCACCAATTCCAGCCGATGTGTCTGTGTAGACATCAACCGTGATGCGGTAGTTTTTGCCGGCGTCAAGCGCAATCGAGCTTGTTGTGTCATAACCAAAATAGGTGGAGTGGTTTTTCCCAGAAGGGATTTCGTCATATTCATCTCTTTCATTCGTGCTGATTCGCAAAACATAATTATCTTTTAACGTGCCAATTCGATATTTTTGATATTCGGGTTTGGATGTGTCAATAACGCCCGCTTTAACATTTGCATCGTCAACAGAAGAACTCGAAGTGAAACTATTTGGCGCTCCCGTAGATGAGTTATGATTTATGAAATCTTTGTTTGAAATCGTTATTTCATTTGCTGCCATAGCTTCAATTGAACTTTTATTAAAAATGCTAAACAAGCCCACGCTTGCAAGCAAAATCAAACAAAGTGTAATAAATATGCTGGTTGTTTTTTTAATTAAATTGTTTGTTTTCATCTTTACCTCTTAATAATTATTGCTATAAACTTTTATATTATAATACAAAGTTAAAAAAAAAGCAAATAAAAAATGGCAAATCGTGCACAATAAAGTTATGAAAAAGGTAAATAAA
Organism: uncultured Clostridia bacterium; assembly: GCA_947623795.1. GTDB lineage: Bacteria > Bacillota > Clostridia > Christensenellales > UBA1242 > Onthoplasma. Next base: position 4,351 of record CANQHS010000008.1, read on the forward strand.
CTGTATGTTTTGCTGTTTGGAGCGATGATTGGCCTTATAAACGGATTTTTTGGTGGCGGTGGGGGTATGGTTGTCGTGCCAGTTTTGAACAAATTGTTCAAAATGGAGCAAAAACAGGCCCAAGCAACCGCGCTTTTTGTAATTTTGCCCATAAGTTTGGTGAGCACGATAGTTTATATGTGCTATAACTCAATAAGCTTCAACTCTGGTTGGCCGGTTATCGTAGGAATCGTTTTGGGTGGAGTTATTGGTGCAACCATGCTAAACAAAATGAATAACAAAGTTATTAAAGGAATTTTTGTTTTTTTTATGCTGCTAGGCGGCGTCGGAATGTTGATTTGGTAGGTGAATTGTGATATTTTGGGAAATCTTAGCCGGAATCTTGGGTGGTATAATTGGTGGCATGGGCATGGGTGGCGGAACGCTCACTATCCCCATACTTACCATTTTTTTGCACTATGAGCAATTAAAAGCCCAAGGCATAAATTTGATTGCCTTTCTGCCAATGAGCCTAGTGGCGCTTGTTATTCACATAAAAAATCACCTTGTTGCGTTCAAAGAAACTTGGCTTTTGGCAGTTGTGGGTTGCGTTTTTAGTTTAGGCGGCGCACTTATTGCAAACCAAATCTCAAGTGCTGTATTAAAAAAGATTTTTGCATTGTTCCTTATAGGACTTGCCATTTGGCAAATTATTGAAATCAACAGAAAAGATTAAAAAGTATTAACATAAGCACAATGCTCGACTACGATTTTAATTAGGTTATATTTTAGTTTAAAAATTTCATTGTTATCCACATAATCGTTTAAAGAGTTTATTGCCGACATAATATTTTCAATATTTTTTATTGTCTTAAAATAATTGGAATTGCGGCTAAAACAGCCGCTCATTTCGTCCATTGTTTTTTTATAGTTTGTTGCTAAAATTGTAAAATTTTGCTTTAAAACGCTAATATTTATGTCATTTTTATCAAAATTTAAAATATTTTTGTAAATTTCGTCAATTGTTTCATTGTTTTTTGCAATTGTTTCGGCAACGATCCTATTTTGGCTGTCGGTCAAATTGTTATGTTTAGAAAACTTATTGCATGATATCGAAAACAGTTTGGCGCTTGGATATTCGCTTAATAAATTATCAACAACCGCACTGGCACTTTCAGCAGTGGGATAAAACGAAGCCAGCACATGATAACTTGTGTCGAAATAGACATACCCCGCACCTAAACGCGATTGTATTTCGCCGGCGAGCGCATTTGCGTCCTTATAAACTAAAAAGTTGTCCACTTCAACAAAATAAAAGGTCGTTTTGTTGTCATTTGATTGTTTAGGCCACAATAAAAAAGCCGCGCCAATCAAAATGATGATGAAAAAACATATTATGTAGATTGAAAGTCCGGGATTTTTATAAACGCGCTTTTTATATTCCTCATAACTAAATTGATATTCGTCCATACCTATAATATTTTTTTTAAACTTTTTTTATGAAAAATGACATGTTTGGGTTCGTTTCGTGACAAAAGTGGGTACAATCAAAGTGGAGGAACTATGAAAATTAAGCCATTATTCGATAGAGTTTTATTAAAACTTTCAACACAAGAAAATCGCACGGAAAGTGGATTTATGTTGCCAGAAACAGCACCAAATAAGCCAGAAATTGCGCTGGTGGTTGCAGTTGGTGACGGCACTAATTTAGACGGCAAAGAAATAAAAATGAAAGTCAAAGTGGGAGATAAAGTGCTATTTAATCGCTACAATGCTGACGAAGTGAAATTTGACGACACAGTCTATTATATTTTGCGAGAAATTGATATTTTGGGGGTTATGGATGACTAAACATTATGTAGTAAATGGCGATGAAGCCAAATTGAAATTATTAAAAGGCGTAAAAACTGTTTCCAATGCGGTTAAAATAACGCTCGGGCCAAAAGGCAGAAATGCAATATTAAACATCAATTACACCACACCATTAATAACAAATGATGGCGTTAGCATTGCAAGAGAAGTTAAACTTGATGATGTGATTGAAAATTTGGGAGTGACAATAATCCGCGAAGCTTGCACAAAAACAAACGACATCGCGGGCGACGGCACAACAACTGCCACAATTTTGGCGGAAAATATTTTTAGCGAAGGGATAAAAAGCCTAACGCTTGGCTCAAATCCAATTATGCTAAGAAATGGAATTAAAAAAGCGGTGGATTTTGTTGTGGACTACATAAAAAAACAAGCAAAACCAATCAAGGATAGCAACGCTATTTGCCAAGTTGCAAGCATCTCGGCGGGGAGCAACGAAGTTGGAAAACTTTTGGCTTTTGCTTTCGAAAAAGTTGGGCTTGAAGGTGTTATAACAATCGAGGAAGGGAATGCCACAGTGGACGAACTAAATATCGTCGAAGGGGCGAGAATAAATCGTGGATATATAAGCCCATATATGTGCACTGACCAAGTCAAACTCACAGCCGAACTTGAAAACCCATATATTCTTGTGACGGACAAAAAAATTTCGCACATAAATGAAATCCTGCCCGTGATTGAAAAAGTTAATAAAGTCAATGGAAGTTTGTTTATAATTTGCGAGGATTTGGAAGGCGACGCCCTCACTTCAATTGTTATTAATAATATGCGAAAAATTTTTAGTTGCCTTGCAATAAAAACTCCATTTTATGGCGAAAGGCGAAAGAAAACTCTTGACGATATAGCATTGAGTGTGGGCGGGAAATTTATTTCTTCTGACCTATACAATAATTTTAACGACATAACTCTTGACGATTTGGGAAGATGCGAAAAAGTTAAATCGGACAAAGACGACACAATAATCATTGGAGCAAAGGGCAAAAGGGAAGAGATTGTTGAGCGAGTGAAAGACCTAAAAGAAAAACTTCTCACAACAACAAAAGAGTTTGATAGAGAAGTTATAAAGGGCAGAATTTCTCATCTTAATGGCGGAATTGCAGTTATAAAAGTTGGCGCAATAAGTGAACTTGAATGCAATGAGAGAAAACTTCGCATGGAAGACGCCCTAAACGCGACTATGTCGGCAATAGATGAAGGAATTATTGCCGGAGGCGGAGTTGCACTTCTGAAAGCTACAAATGAGATGAATGAGTTTGTTGAAACGCTGTCGGGCGATGAAAAACTTGGCGCAATAATTGTTAAAAAAGCGATATGCGAGCCTATAAAACAAATTGCAATAAATGCCGGCGTAGATGCTGGGGTGGTTGTTGAAAATGTATTAAACAACAAAAATCCAAATTATGGCTACGACGCCCTAACAAACACATATTGCGATATGCTAAAGTCCGGCATCATCGACCCAGCAAAAGTAACTCGCACAGCCCTTGAGTGTGCTGGCAGTGTGGCATCAACATTGTTGACAACGGAGTGTATTGTCGCTCAAGATGAAGAGGAAATAAAAATTCCAGGATAAAAAATATAAAAAAACAACAAAAAATGCGAAAATTTTCGCATTTTTTAATTTTTTTGCAAATTTTTATTGATTTTCAACAATTTTTCCAATTACAACATCAAAATTTCCGAGTTGCAAATTGAGATTTCTTATTCCGCAAACTGCTTTGATGTCCGCTTCGCACTCGCGAATGAAATCTAGTTGTGGATTAAAAATTGTAACTTCTTCAATTTCAGTTTTAAGGCTTAATTTGTTTTCGCTCTTGAATTGTCTTATTTTTGATACGATATCAATGACTAAATCTCCTTTTTTGATTATGTCTTCATTTTCGATTGAAATAGGGGATAGAGTGGTCAAGTGAATCGACTTTTCTTTTTCAAAAGTTCTAAAATAGTTTTGATAAATTTCTTCCGCAATATGTGGCATTGTTATTCCAATCAACTGCAACATCCTAAACAAAACGTTATAGCACGCCCATTGCGCGCTTTCCTTTGCTGCTTCGCCATAAATTTCTGGTTTGTATAGTCTGTTTTTTACAAGTTCAATGTAGTTATCGCAGAAGAAGTAGAAGAATTTTTCAATTTCAGCTTTTGCATATCCCATTTCAACATCTTGATAGAAAGCAAAAGTTTTAGAGTACGCTTCGTTGAATTTATGCATGATGTATCTATCCATTGGAAGAATATTTTTTGGCTTTCTAGGAGTGTAATCGTATAGGAAACTTAAAACAAATTTGCTCCCGTTCCAAATTTTATTTAATAACTTATAGCCGTCTTTAAGCACATCTTCGTTCATCAAACAATCTCTGCCATAAGCGCCCGTTGCACTAAAATATCTAACAACATCTGCACCATAATTTTTAAATATTTCGTTCAAACTCATTTTGCTGTTAGAAAGGTGCTTGCTTATTTTTATGCCTTTGTCTGCCATAAGCCAGCCGTTGATGATGAGAGACTTCCAAGGCAAAGTTCCTTGATGATAATATGCTTTAATGATTGTCCTAAGGCACCAAGTTGTAATAATATCTCGCCCAGCAAAACGCATATCCATAGGAATAAGTTTGTTTGCGGCTTGTTCATCCTCTGCCCAATTTGTATTGATTTGTGGGGTCACCGAACTTGTTGCCCAAGTGTCCATAACATCAGTTTCTGGAATAAATTTGTTCGAGCCGCAATCACATTTTCCATTATATGAAGTGGAAAGTGGATTGACAGGCAAATCTTTTATGTCAGCAAAATGTGGCTTTCCACAATCTTCACAATACCAAACAGGGAAAGGCACGCCAAAATATCTTTGACGAGAAATGCTCCAATCTTGATTTAGATTGCTAACCCAAGACATATATCTTGTTTTCATTCCCTCAGGGTGCCAGATTAATTCATTTCCAAGTTCAGCCCATTTTTGTTTTAATTCTGGGGTGGAAGTGCGGATAAACCACTGCTTTTTTGTTAAAAATTCAATAGGTTGTTCGCATCGCTCGTGAACTTTAACGCTATGCGTGATTGCGTCTTGCTTAAATAAATAACCTTGTTCTTTAAGGTCCTCAATGACAGCCTTCCTTGCATCAACAGATTTCATGCCGGCATATTTCCCGCAAATTTCTGTCATGCGGCCGCCGTCATCAATGGCTTGCTTTAGTTCAAGCTTATATTCCTTCCACCACTCGACGTCTGTTTGGTCGCCAAAAGTGCAGCACATAACGATTCCCGTGCCTTTATCAATTCCAACTTTGCTGTCCGCATAAATTTTAACAACACGGTCCTCAAAAAGTGGAACTTTAACAAGTTTCCCAACCAAGTGAGAGTAGCGCGCATCGTCTGGATTTACAAATATTGCAACGCATGCTGGCAAAAATTCTGGCCTAGTTGTCGCGATAGGAATTGTGCCGCTCTTGTCGGCAAGTTTGAAATTGAGATAGTTAAACACACTGTCCAACTCTTTGTCTTCCAACTCAAACATAGCAACACTTGTGCGGCATTTCGTGCACCATGGTCCCGGCTTGTTTTCTCTATATGCAATGCCCTTTTTCGCCAATTCAATAAATGATTTTTGGCTTGTTTTTTGGCTTCGAGTGTCAATCGTGTTATAACTTAGCGACAAATCGCAACTCATGCCCGAACGCATCATCAAGTCTCTATATTTTTGATTGTATCCAGCCACCATGTCAAGAGCAATTTGTGTGAATTCTTCTCTTGGAAGAGTGTGCGCACGAATATTTTTTACTTTTTCAACTAATAACTCAGTTGGCAAACCATTGTTGTCGAACCCGAGCGGATAAAAAAGATTTTTGCCCTGCATCCTATTGAAACGGGCAATCATATCTGCCTGGCTAAACCCATAAATGTGTCCAATATGCAATTCACCGCTCACTGTTGGTGGCGGAGTGTCGATTGAGAAGGTTGGCTTTTTAGAATCGGGGTCGAATTTATAAATCCCTTCATTTTTCCAAAACTCTTCCCATTTAAGTTCTTTTTCTTCAATGTTATATTTGTTATCTAGCATTTTTATCTCCTAAACTAGGTGATTATAACATAAATAAAATAAAAAATCAACTAGATAAATTAATAAGTGAATATAATAGATTAAATTTTAATTGTATATAGATTTGAACGTTGGCGCAATAAAAAGGTCGGCGCTGGGCCGACTTTTTCTTTTGTGTTTTATAAATTTTTCATTTGTAAATTATGTATTTATCTTTTGTGAATTAAAACTTTATCTTTTGTACACTTCTATATTATGGGATTCGACAGTATTTGTCAAGAAAATTTACAATAAAAATTTTTAACATTTTATGGGAAATTTTAAAAATTTTTGCCAAATTTTGTATTTTTTTGATAAATTTCGTAAAATGTTGCAAAAAAATTTACAAATTTGATAAAATTTTGTAAAATAAAAATATGGAAAAAATAAACTACAAAAAGAGTCTTGGTCAAAATTTTTTGTACGATAAAAATTTGTTAAACGCAATAGCATCGGACGGCTTAGTTGATTCTTCATCAACCGTACTTGAAATTGGTGCGGGAGCGGGAACGCTAACTCGAGTGCTGTGTGAAAGGGCGAAAAGAGTTGTATCTTTTGAAATAGATTTGAGTTTGAAACCTAGATTGGACGAATTAACAAACGAATTTATAAATTTGGAAATGCACTATCAGGATTTTATGGAATCTGATTTAAACGCGCTTGACCTTAAGTCGGCAAGAGTGGTTGCAAATATTCCTTATTATATAACCACGCCAATAAGTTTTAAATTGGTGGACAACATAGACAAATTTAAGTCCATTTTAGTGCTAATTCAAAAGGAAGTGGCAGAGAGATTTGCCGCTCAGCCAAAAACAAAAGATTATGGAATAACAAGTGTCATTTTGCAATCAATTTTTGATGTAAAAATCACTCGAATTGTAAAAAAAGAGTGTTTCACTCCAAGCCCTAAAGTAGATAGTGCTTTGGTGTTGCTCGTTCCGCATAATAAATATAAAATTGGCAATTTCGTTGAATTTAAGCAATTTGTTCACTCGGCATTTGCCATGCGGCGAAAAACGCTTGTAAACAATCTAAAAAATGATTTTGACAAGCAAAAAATTGTTGACGCATTAAAAATTTTAAATTTTAACGAAAACGCCCGTCCGGAAGAAATTGATGTTAAAAATTTTATAAATTTATTCAAAATGTTAAAAAATGCATAAAAAATTCAAAAATTATGCATTTTTTTGTTAATTTTAAAAAATTTTTTTAATTTTTTTCTTGTTTTTTATATTTCATTTTAGAAATTAAATTTAATTTTTATTTGAGAATTTTTGTTTGACTTTAAATTTATATATTTATATAATTATTTTGTAATATTTTGTAGATAATAATAAAAACGCAATTTAGGTGGGGAATATGGGGAAAAAGATTTTAAAAGTCACAGCAATCGTGCTGGCCTCCGTGATTGGTTTCGTGGGGGTGGTCATTGGCATTATGGCGGCAATGGGCAAATTTAAAAAGCCTATTGTGTATCCAGATCATTTGTCGTTTGCAGAAAATGAGCAATTAATTGTTGATAACAACGAAGGAGAAAAGCATTCGTTTATTTTGTCCGCAACGAGCGATAGCGGGGAAGAAGTAAATCAAAAATCTTGTTACATATGGTTCACCTTAGGCGGCAATTTGATTACTCTTGACGAAAGATATACAATGGACAGCCACGGCAGATACAAAGTTGATTGCAACACTCCAATCTATTATACAGTTAACAAAGATGTTGAAAATTATTATCAATATTCAAATTATGGCTTGGTGCAAATTCGCGCAAGAGATAGCCGCGAAATTGTAAACTCAGATGTTTTCAATTTGTGGATTGATAGGGATGTTGAATATATCTATCTTGACGAATATTCCGAAAATTATGAGTCAGCCACAAAAGAGCAGAATGTTAGATTAAATATAAACCAAGATTTATATTTTTCTAATTTTGCAGCAAATCCATATTCGCTAAATCCGGTTAGCAACCGCGATCCAAAAGAAGTTGAAATTTATTATTATGACAATTCGCCCGAACTAATTGATCATTATGTCCCATTGTCCGATGGCCTAAATGATGTTATCTTTTGGGATGATGAAAATGATTGCTATTATTTTAAATCGCAAAATAGTGGCGAAAGTTATACCTTTAAAATTGCAGTTTTTAAGTCATATGCTGCCAAAGATGAATATGAAAACACTGTTCAAAATCCGCAAATTCCAGACTACACAAATCGCGTCAACAGCATGATTAGCACAACTCTCACAATCGATGTCGAAAGCAAAGATGTGGATAGTGTGTCAATCGAAAATTCTGTAAATTTGGATTTGTATAAAGAAAGCAGTTTCAGCGTTAACGAAATCGGCCTTAAGATGAGAAAGGGCTCAACCGAAATAGAGGACCGCTACACCGAACTTAACTTTGGCTTGATTGAAAGCACAAACCGCACAAATTGGCTACAAAATGGCATCACTTTTGTTAGCGAAAACGAAGGAGATGACTATAATGTTGTCATAAATGATAACCTTGTTAGATTAACTGGCTTCACATCTCTCGGCATAGCGGACAATAGTTATCAATATTCGATTGAATCTACTACTGACGCATATCAATTGAGATTACAAAGTGGGCAAATCACATTTAATATAAATTTGGGCAGCAGCAATGATGCGGACGGAAATAGAATTGAAATTGGCAACAAAATTTCAATCAAGAGCCTTTCATTTACCAATGCTGGACAAACTGTAAATCTTGTATGCTCAAACGGATTGGCGTTTGTTGATACAACTGGCGACGCAACATATTCAATCAAAGCATTAAAAACAGGCAGTTATCTTGGCTTCTTTAACGCAGAAACATCAAATAGATTTGTTTTAGCAAACGAGTTTGATTTTGAAGTTGTCAACACAACGGGAACTAAAAAAGATAAAACCTTTACAATCCTAACAAAGAACACGGTTGACGATATGTCAAAATTGCGCTTGGGCGTGCTGGCTGTCAATAGCGATGGAAAACTATATTCTGCGTTCACAAATTTAACCATCACGCCAAAAGACGATGAGCCAACTTTTAATAGTTCGCTTGTAACTAACAATCAGTTTGATTTAAACATCAATTTTGAAAACGAGGGCGAAGATTACAACACAATTTATAACACCATTCCGCTTTCCGAAATATTGAACGAAAACACAAGTTCATATAACAATTTTGTGCTTGTAACCTTAGAAGGCACAACCGAAGTTTTAACTTATAACAGAATCAAATATAACTTTAATGAATCCACTTATGTTTTGGTTGGCTATTTTGATAACGGAACATTTAAAAACGAAGTTAAAGTTAGCGAAGGCGCAATCGGATATAACGCAAAATTATATCTTCTTCAACTCAAAACGGGCTATAACTCATCCGTTCAAGAATTTTTGAACAATTTGTTGTCCGCACAAGATGATGACGAGCGCGATATCATTTTAAATGACGAAAATGTTTATAAAAATTATATTCAAGAGAATCGTGCATTAACTGTCAACCTAAAATACGATTTCAAGGCGGAATATTTGACCGCCGAATATGACGCCGAAGGCAACGACAACTATATGGTTAATGGAGACATCGTTAAATTCGTAGAAAGCACAAATGATCACAAAATTTATGTCACATCTAAAATCCCAGAGATGCTAAGAAAGGCACAATTATCTCAAGACAACATACAAATTTTAATCAATGGCGTAATATCCGCTGGGGTTAGCATTTCTAATATCACAATAATCAATGTGGAGTATGAAGAAAATGGCAATTCGCCTCGCGTGATTATAACATTTAACACGGGTGCGTTTGCTCTTGATAGGAATTTCCAAATTCAATTGAACAAAAATGGACAAAATGTTACAACGGAAAAAGCATTTAACATAATTTCCGATGCACCAGATAGCATTGTTTTGTTGGAAAAGACGGAAGGAACGGAAACCACAATAAATGAATATGCGTTGTCCGCAACCGAAGAAGAAGCTCAAGAAAACAATGTTAAGTTGGCAGTTGAAATCGGCTACGATCAAAATGTATATACATACACATATTCTTATGTTGATAGTCTAGGCAACAAGCACGAAGTTAGCTACGATATTTTTGCTAAATTGTTTAATTCAGAATATCAAGGCACAACAGATAATGGCTTTGTTGGCAGCCCAAGATGGCTTGATAAAACTTATAGTTTAAGCTATAAATTGATGGGAGAAGACAAAATCTTTGATCTATCAAATTTGCTAGAGACAGAAACTCAATCTCAACCTGTTATCCATGCGGGCAAGCAAGTGATTGAAATCTCTGCGGGCGATGCTAAGGGATACATTTTGCTTGAAATCACTGCTTTAGAAAATTTCAAATTGAATTTAAGAAATAGTGGCAGCATTGTTACATCAACAGATACTGTCACCCTAGACGAGGTTTTGAGTTATTATTATGATGTAAATTACAATGGAACATACGATGACGGCGATATTAATTTAATTGATAAACTTAACCTAGAGGACATCTACAATGTTCAATTTGGTGGCGGAATTGGCACAATTGAAATCAAAAAATATGATAGCGAAGGGCAAGAGGATTTAGATGCTCAAAAACCAAGCAAAATCGAAATTTGGACCACTCAAAAAACGGGAACGGAAGAACAAAAAACCAAGATTCTCACTGCCGAAAGGAAACTAAAGGACGAAAAAGAAGTTTGGACATTTACGCGTGAAAGTTTCAAAAATACAAGTTTAAGTTTCAACTTTAACATCAACGACCAAACTCAAGAAAAACCAACACAATGTTTCATTCGTTTTGTTAGTAATTTCATGGTGGAACAAAATGAAAAATACACCAAATTATATCAAGGCACAAAAATTAATTTATATAAGCCATATGATTCAAACACTGGCAGTTATTCTGGCGAACCATTGTTTAAAATCACTTCAACAAATTCAGACACATCAACTCTTAAATACACAGTTGATGTTGTAATTAATGGCGACAAAACCGATATCGAATTTGAAGGTGACGGAAGTTATCTGTTTGCAAGTGCTGGCGAGTATGTATTTAACTTCTACACTAGTGACACAGTGCGTGAAACTCCAGACATCAGTTTCGCTGTTAAAGTTGTTCCAAATGTTGTGTTAGTTCCAACAGCTGAAAACGAAATTGACTCAGATTCACAAAATATTGATGCAAACCATTATTTCGAATTGAAATCATTTGACACAAACATAACATATGGCACAGTTGTTAATGGCGCTGTTGCATTATACGATGAAAGTCACTATGCAAACGATGTAGCTTTGGATGAAAAATTGTCTATTGAGTGTGACACTCTTGACGATGATAATGAAAAACTCATAACTTATGGCAATAGCAAATTTAGCACGGGCTGGATTAAAGAAATTGGAGCAAGTAAAGTTGCAACACTAAAATTTTATTATACAGATGGGGAAAAATACGATTTAGGCGAACTCCAATTGACAGTTGTCAACAAATATGGAATTAATATTGACAAAACAGCAGACTGCTTCAAAGATAATGCATTCCACTTTATGTCACAAGTGGAATATGATGAAAACCTATTTACAATAACAGACACAGAAACAAACACAGAATTTAAATTAACTAGAATAGAAACCGAAAATGGAATATTTGAATTTTCAGTTGCAGAAAATCAATTCAAACTAAATTCATTAATAAATTCACATTTCAACTCTGTTGAATTGACATTCATTTATCAAAATGCGGACGCCAGCAAAGAATTAATTTATAAAAACTATGTTGGCAAGGATGCTGTAACGATTGTGTTAGAGCCTTATTTCCCAGCGCAACGAACAGACAAAACTTACTACACCGGTGACGAAATTGATTTGATTGCAGATATATTTGAAGATGCTCAAACAACTATTGAAAATCAAGGATTTATCGAAAGTTTATTAATAACAGGAATTGAGTTTAACGATGTTTATGACGATTTAACAGTGGCAAAATTGTTCACCAATTATGCCGATATCATCAACAATAATGGCTATCATAGTGGCGGAACATTGGAAAATATTAAAGCACAAATTGTGAATAATATAAATTACAATAGCATTAGTTTGTCTATAACATATCAAATTAAATATACGGGTGACGATACTTATAGCAATACAATAACTATAACTGTTTATAATAGACAAAAGTTGGAATTTAACTATCCTTTCAAAGGCTTTAGCGAAGACCAAGTTGGCATGAGAATTCTTGGCGAGGACAACACTTGGACAAATTCAACAATCGCAATCGAAAACTATGAGCCTGTCAGATTGGGGCAAACGATAACTTTTGATGTGGATAACGAACTTTGCGTGACCCGTGCGGATATGTTGGAAAATGGCTTAAATGTTAAAAATAAAAATTTGGAAATTTCCGTTGTCGGCTATTCAAACACTCCAACAACTCGAGCTTATTTTGAAGCAAACAATGTTGTCATCGGCACAAATAGTGTAACATTCAACTATAGCAACAACTTTAACAATGGCTATTTCATGCTTAAATTGACAACTGAATCTGGTTTCACAGGCTATTATTATGTGCGTGTTCAAAACACAAGAAATGGGGATTTGCGCGATAAAATAAAAACCGCATCAAAAAATGTGCAAATAGATAATGAAATCATAACATTTAAAGATGCTTTAAAAGATATTGACACTTCATATTTAACTACTAATTATAATTTCACAACAACAAACATAAACAATGTTGAATTCTATCTATTAGACGTGCAATCCAATGATGAAAATGTTAAATTTGATGACAATATTTTATCTGGATTTGGCATTGAAGGAATTAAAAGATATGAAAAAATAGATAAAACAACATCAATTCCAGAGCAAAATAATTATGTGAAATTAAGGCTTGCATTAATTAACAATCCACAAGATATGCAACATGCTGGGCAAATTTTCTGCTTTGGCATTTTGGATTTGTATTTGCAACCAAAAGTTAGCGAAACTGTCAAGGATGAATATAAAGACAGAATCCAAGATCAAATAGACGGAATTAAATCTGGCGAATATAAGGCAGAGATCAAAGAAATCAACACGATTACTGACCCATTTATTGATAGTTTGTTAGGACAAGGTACATTTAAAAGTATCGAATTAACAAATGTAAGCGAAGGTTTCGATTTAGAGGGAAATAATATTGACTATAATGGCACGCATGTTGTAAGTGTAACAGTAGGAACTGACGGAAATGTTGTATTCAACAAATATGTTTCAGAAGACTTGTTCTTCACAGCAGTTTACACATACACTAATGGCGGTTATGACTTCATATTAAAAATCAATTACACCTATTCCGCTCTCGAAGTAAATATGGACACTCAACTTGAAACTGTTGGCGAATTTGAGAATGTAGAGAAAGGCTTTAACAACAAAATGTGCCTAGACGATTATCTAACATCAAATAATGGCACAACTTATAAAGGGAATTTGACAATAACTGGTTTAAGTGATGCAGAGCAACAAATCAATTTACAAGATTTTGTTGGCGATATAGAGTTAACAAAGGGCGGAAACGCAATTGGGACAATTGAAAAATCGGCAACAGACAAAAAAATCTATATAGTATTTAACCAGAAGGCGACCGAACAAAAATATCAAATGGACATCACATATGACGATTTAGCAGCAGAACATAACACAAAACGCATCGATGTCACAGTTCTAAGCGGAGTTTATATTGCTAAATCTTCTGATGACGATTCGGGAACCAGCGCTAACAAGCCATGTTTGGCAACCGCAATCGAGGACAGCACAAATAATATCGCCGCTGGCAGCAAAATAACAGTTAATTATGAATCTAAAGATGCTGAAAACGCAAAATATTATGTTTATAAAATTGGCAAAATTGAATTTTATACCACAAGCGGCAATGCACAATTAGAAATAACATTCAACGAGGGAAAATATAGTGCAACTAAGCAAGACGATAACATCGTTGATAAAATAACAGCCAATGGACAACAAGATATTCAATTTGTCCACACTCCAGAAGTTAACAAAATTTTGTCGCTAACTTTGAGATTGTTAGATGACGAAAATGCTTATGAATATGATAATAGAGCCATAAGCGAAAACTTCTATGTTAAATTACAACGCACCTATACAAGCATAACACCAATATATAGCGTTGTAGGCTCAACTTATGAAAATGTCCATAATAATCAAACTATTCCCAACATTTATCAATATCTATTTAATGCGATTCCACAATATAATGATGTAACAGATAATCCAATTTACAATCGATATAGATTGGCAATAAATTTGGGTTTTGGCGACTTGCAAGAAATCGATTTAACTCAAATGGGCTTTAACACAGCAGGCAATCCAAATAACTTAACAATCAGCTCATGGGGTGAGGGAATATCATACACATCTTTGTCAAAATCAATTACATTTAGAGCGCAAACTCAAACTTTGACAACGCTAACGCTTTCTAACGAACTAGGCACTGTGATTGAATATAAGTTTAACATTTTGCCAGCCAATGAAGCGGACGGAGTTCAATTTGAATCCAATTCAACCGTTTCAAACGGAACAATAAACAAATCTGATGATGAGGAAAATAAAAATATTGACTATGCAGTTGTAAAAATTAACGATAACGGCAGCGAAACTTTTGATAGTCCAGCAATAAAAGTTGGCAATTGGCTTGACGAAACAGCAACAAAATTCTATCTAAAAAGTGCGCAATTTATCAAAAATGATGATGAAAAAGGTACCCCTTTAGCATATGGAATTATTAATAACGGCTACGAACTAAAAGATGATTCAGACAATTACACATTGCAACTATATTTAAAAAGCGAAATAGTTGACGATAAAATTTATAATTCAATATATGTTCAATTGGAAAGGAAGTCCGACATATCGAACATACTCAAATATGAACTTACTCTCATTGGCAATGGCGGAGTTGAAAAAACAATTCAAATTTTGTTCTATAATTACACTCTAAATGTCAATTATCAAAATGGTGCATCCGCAATCGATGCAATAGCCGCAGACGCAAGTCCAATTTATTTGACAGAATATATCGAGATTAAAGCTAATAACGGAGATGATGACACTTTATCGGTAAATAATTTAAGTTTAAATAAAGAAAAAAGTTCATATTCCTACAAAACTTATGGCGGAAATCTATTAAATCCATCTGTCACATTGTGTTCGCTAAACGAGCAAGATTTAACATTGACATTATATTCAGTTTCAGAAACAGCGAGATTAAGTCTTGTGTTTAAAGTTGAGCATGGTAAATATTTAATTGGCGAAATAACAATAGCAATCAATCAAAATAATGGATTCTATTATCGCGTTGACGGAAAAGAAACGCCAACCGGGCAAAAGAGCTTTGAATCCGACTTGATTTTGAACAAACAAGGCTTGACAGACCAAAAAGAATTCCCATATAGTGTGGATTTAGTAGATGATACAGCCGATAGTGAATTAATCCAATATGGCACAAAGAACTATCTAAGGCAAGTTTATACTCAAGTTTTCAACAATCAAGACAAGGGCTTTAAAGATATTCAATTTAGCGTCCTTTCAACGGTTGGAATTGACAAAGATTATGTTAATATCGATGGCACAACATTGAAAATCGAAAAAGACTTCACTGGGTCAATAACCCTAGAAATGAAGTTTAGAATGTATAATGCAAACGACTATTTCACGGCAACTTGGACAATAAATGTTCAAGGATTTATGGATTTCAGCTATTATGACGAAGAAAACGCAATACTATATAACAAGTCACATGAGACATTTGAAGCTGGCGATATCGTCAATCCAATAAGCTCTAACAACGAAGCTGAGGGTGTCGCGGTTACAACTCAAAACACACAAAACACACTAAGAAATTATGCGGCAGATATAGAAGATGGTTTAAGTTATAATGTTCAATATGCAGTTGTGAATATTCAAGACGAACGAAATTATTCAGTTGAAAAATATTTTGATGGTCAATATGCAACACAATCAATAAATATAAACAAAAACGGATTAGATGGCTTCTCGATGGCGCTTCCTAACATTATTCCAGAATCTGGCTCAGAATTGTTTATCCTTGCATTTAAAATCGACATCAAATATTTGTTGGCGGGCAGTTCAAGTGAGGTTGTTAAAACAGTTTATGCAAGTTATCATGTTCGCAACAACATATTGTTCTCGATTAAAGACGCAACAATTAATGTTGATGAAGAAAAAATTGATGGCGATAAAACTAATTACTTTGATAAAGCAACCAACATGCTAGATTTATTCAATATGACGGTAAATTACTCATTTGAAAAAACAAGCGGCACATTGGTCGGCGGAGATGCATTTGATGGAACCGTTATTTATCAAGGCAAGGATGTGCAAGGCAATAACATATTTAAAATGACAATCACGGGCAACACGACCTTGCAAGGTGATTGGACATCTAACGACCTAACCACTTTCACAAATGGGGAACGAACACTTGAAATAAAAGAATCAACTGAAATATCAAAATCAACATTTAGCTATTATTCTTCAAATGAGCATGGTGCAAGTGCAGCTGCAAGCGGCATAATAAGCATTAGTAACGAAATTTCAAATGATAGTTTCTATGGTCACAATTTCAAATCAATTATGTCATTTGCTAGCTTTATAGACGGGGCATACATCAAGTTGGACAATATGGCGGGTTATAGCGGAACAGAAAAAGAAATATATTATCCAATTGAACATATAGAGAAGACAGAAGGTCATTTCGGAATCAATTTGGCAAATCCTTATAAGTCAAAAGATTTTACTGGAGGAAATGAAATCAACACGGGGAGCGGATTTGTCCTATTCAACAATCAATTGACCGCAAAAATGAACTTGTTCGCAAAAGATAGCACGGTGGCGGCTTCGTCAATCGACCTAACTTTAACAACAAACACAGTCATTTCTCCAAATGGACAATATAAATTTGGCGATATATTCAAGTCAACTTCATCCTATAAAGATTTGGTCATCATTGGCGTTTCAACAAATGTAACAAGCGACATTGCTAAAGATTGGATTGATCGTGGTGATGCAACAGTATCTATCGGTGAGGACATAAAGAATATAACAATAGACAAAGTTGAATATAACATTTATGAAATTACATATTCTATCGCAAATGCTTCGAGCCAAATTTATTCAGTTTCAGCAACCTACTATGCAATTCAATGTCAATATGAAGATATTGTGCTTGTGGATTATTCCACTTCTCCAGAAACAAACAGCTTCCGTGTGAACTATGTTAAGAATCAAGATTCTGAGTTCTCATTGGAAAATGTATTCGTTAGATATTATATGAACGACAACACTTTCACACAAGAATATTTGGATGTTCAAAATGCTGGCATGGAGATAAAGGAAAACAGCAATCTTGGCACAGAAAGCGAAACAACATATAGCACTGTCAACATAGAAGGCAAAACAATAACTGTTACAAAAGAAAAATTACAAGAATATAAAAATGCAAATGCGAATGCTACAGAATTATCGATAAAATATACAGCCACATATAAGGGTAGAGAAATTGAATTTACAGTTAATTTTGAATTGCCAACCACAACATCGAACTAGAAGGAACCGCATTATGCGGTTTCTTTCGTTTGTGGAAGCATAATTTTTCATTTTGAGTTATAAAAATTCGTTGACAAAGCAAAAATTTTATATTAAAATAAAATTAGAGGTGGAAAATGGCAGAATTGTCTACTGAAGAATTTGAAAATAAATGCATGGACATTATCGAAAAAATTGTTTCAACTGATAAAACAATGAAAAAGTCCAATGCAACCAAAATTGCAGAAAAAATGCTCGAAAATGCCAAAGCAAAAACATCAAACAAAAATGTGATTGCAATTTATGAGCGCGTTGTTAAGGAATTCAACATCGCAACAGACGAAGAATATAATATGCTTTGGAAGCAAATCTGGGAGAATTAATGGGGTTTTTTGATTGGGTTATGCACGGACTTGGCTTTGAAGGCAAAAACGAGAAAAAAACCAAAACAAAAAATAAAGAAGAAGATGACAAATACGCAAATTTCAATCTTCATGAGCGTGTTGCCGGCGAAACAACAAGCATGGAAAGCGTGCCTACGGCAACAACATATAACTCGTTCGGAATTCAAGCAGAGTCCAATATCATTATGGTTGAGCCAAAAACACAAAAGGAAATTCAACAGGTGGTTGACTATCTAAAACAAGGGCAATCGGTTGCCATAAATCTTGAAGGCATTTCATCTGATGATAGTTCCCGTATTTTGGACTTTTTATCTGGTGCAATATAT
>CANQHS010000009.1 GCA_947623795.1 uncultured Clostridia bacterium
GGATGTTGCCAGATTGCATAGTGCCATATTGTCTTATGCTCGTGATTTTATGATAAACAAAGGATTCACCTATGTAATTCCGCCTTTTATGATTCATGGGAGCGTTGTCCAAGGCGTAATGAGCTTTGAGGAAATGGGCAACATGATGTACAAAATTGAGGGCGAGGACCTCTATTTGATAGGCACAAGTGAACATTCTATGATTGGTAGATTTATGGATACCATTATTCCAGAAGAAAAGTTGCCAATAACGTTAACCTCATATAGCCCATGTTTCAGAAAGGAAAAGGGCGCTCACGGGTTGGAAGAACGGGGGATTTACCGCATACACCAATTCGAAAAGCAAGAGATGGTTGTCATTTGCAAGCCGGAGGAAAGCGAAGAATGGTATAAAAAAATGTGGGAATATACCGTTGAATTGTTCGTTTCAATGGAAATCCCTGTTCGTACATTAGTTTGTTGCTCAGAGGATTTGGCCGACCTTAAATATAGAAGTTTGGATGTCGAGGCTTGGAGCCCAAGGCAGAAAAAGTATTTTGAAGTTGGCTCTTGCAGCAATTTGACAGATGCCCAGGCAAGAAGATTGGGCATTAGATACAAAACGGAGAAGGGCAATCAGTTCGCTCACACCTTGAATAACACCGTGGTTGCGCCGCCTAGGATGTTAATTGCGTTCGTTGAAAATCATCTTCAAAAGGATGGCAGCGTTACAATTCCTGAAGTTCTATGGCCATATATGGGTGGCACCAAAGTTATAAAAGCTAAATAACAATCTAATGATACTAATGCAACAAAGCACCAAGTGAAAAATATCGGCATTTGTATGCCGATTTTTTTACGCAAAGATGACGATATTGGAGTTTTTACGCAAAGATATTGATTCACGCGTTTGATATTCGTTGCAATATTCAATTTGATAAAAAAATCAAAATTTTGACACATATTGGCAAAATATATGGAGTCGAGTTTAATAATATATGTTAAGCATTCGGCGGGGCGGCAAATCTGCTCTCAGACGAATTTGTTTTAAAAAAGATGAATATTCGGTCATCTAAAATTCTGGCTCGTTTTGTAATTTTGCCCGATTATCATTTAGGGGCAACCTATATAGACAGTAAACATTTTGACGTATTGATAAGTTGGTTTGGGTCAAATTGGTCTGACCGAATCCAATAACAATTTGATAATTACAATCCGAATAACTATTGAGCATACCAAGAATTCAAATCCTTACGACTTAACAAATTATCAAATTAGCCATTAAAGTCACGCAAATGTTAAATGTCGATTCAAAACCGCCAAACAAGCCTCAATGTGGAAAATTTGGCTTTTTCCACACAATTTAGGCCATTTTTGGCTTTATCTTTGCGTAAAAGAAGGCTTTTACGCAAAGATATGGATAAAACTTTCCACACTACCCCATTGATATCCACAGTTATGCACATCTCTTAAATTGACTCCATTTATTGGACAAGGGCTGGTTTTTGCCCTTCCCCACTTGGACTGACGGTCACCAAGACTTCAAAATTAAAATGCTTTCTGTCTAATTTGGATAATAAAAAATATCCCGATTTGGGATACTTATTTTTTTATTGACTCTATTGCGTGGGCCAATCCAATCTTGCCATGAGTGTAGCTTAGCGAGCCTTGTAGGTATGCTGCGTATGGTGGACGCATTGGACCATCGCAGCTTAGTTCGATGCTGCTGCCTTGGTTGAAGCTTCCGCTCGCCATTATGATTTTGTCGGCATAGCCATCCATCTCCCCCGCTTCAAGGGTCGAGTTGCTGTCAACCGCACTTGCATATTGTATGGCTCGAGTGAATTTGAGTAAGGTCTCTTTGTTCTCAAAATTGATACAACAAACGATGTCTGATATCTCGCCATCGGGTTTTGGGTTGGTCTTAAATCCGAGTTTGCTTAACGCTTGACTTGACAAAACTACAAGTTTTTTTGCTTCTGCCACCACGTGTGGTGAAACGAACACTCCTTCAAAAAATGCTTTGTAACCCAACTCATAAGATCCATTGTCTGCAGAAAGTGCTGGGCTCATCATCTTATATATGACTTTTTCAACAAGTTCTTTTTTCCCAGCAACATATCCGCCGGTCGGAGCTATCCCCCCGCCCATATTCTTTAATAACGAGCCGACGACAATATCTGCTCCAATTTCGGTTGGCTCTTTTTCTTCGGTAAACTCGCCATAGCAGTTGTCAACCACGATGAACGATTTGTTGCCGGTTGCCCTTATCGCTTTTATAACTTTTTCGATTTGGGTAATGGTTAAAGCGTTTCTCAATGAATAACCCCTAGAGCGCTGAATATAAATTATCTTGGGAGCTAGCTCTTCTATTTTTCTCAATATAGTTGGAATATCGAAGTCGTTATTGACCAAGTCGATTTCGTCATAGTGAATATTATAATCCTTTAGTGAGCCAATGTCTTTACCCTTTTCGCCATATATGACCGAACGCAAAGTGTCATATGGGGTGCCAGAAATTAACAACATTGTATCGTTTGGGCGCAAGAGTCCAAACAGAGTTTGACTTATTGCCTCCGTGCCGCAACTTATAAGTGGGCTAACAAAAGCGGCCTCTGTTTTAAAAATGCGCGCAAAAACCTCGCATAACTTTTCTTTTCCTATATCATTATGTCCGTAGCCGGTGCTGCCAACAAAATGCCTTGCTTCCACCCCAGCTTCATTAAAAGCGTTGAGCACTTTTAGTTGATTTTTGAATTCGATGCTGGCAATTTCTTTGAACTTGGCGGTGCACTCTTTTTCGCAATTATTCAAAAAATCTAATGTTTTAGCTGATATATTAATCATTTTAAGAACTCCTTTATTTCCGCTCTTGCTTGTTCGATGCCACAAAGTTTTAAGTTTTCTATTGTCTTTAGAAAGGTAAGTTGCCGTTTGCAATAATTTCTTGTATGTTGTTTGATGAGTTCGATAGTCGTTTCCTTGTCTATTTTATTGTCATAATAGTCAAACCATTCCTTATAACCTATCGAATTCATGGCTTGATCACCTCGCTTGGCTCCCATTTTTATTAAATCCGCAACTTCTTTTTCTAGACCGAAGGCTACCATCTCGTCCACCCTATGGTTAATTTTGTTATAAATGATTGCGCGGTCGCCTGTAATGCCAATCGCTAAGATATCAAATCCGTTCAAAATGTTATTTGCTGGCGATTGTTTGACACCGAGTTTCTCTATTTCAATATATCTTATCACCCTTTTTAAATTGTTTGGATGAACGGACTTTGCCTTTTCTGGATTCATTTCATTTAAGATTTTCCATACATACTCATTGCCGTTTTCCTTTGCTAAATTTGTGTAATGTTCTCTAAAAGATGCGTCGTTTGCGCTTTCGCCAAAGTTGTAATTTGATAGCAATGCTTTTATATAAAGGCCCGTTCCGCCCACGATTATTGGCAGTTTTCCTCTAAAAGCTATGTCATCTATACAATTTTTACAATCGTTGACAAACTGATTAACATTATAATTTTCGTCAAAATTTTTTATATCAATAAGATGATGCGGAATTTGATTTCGGGTTAGTTTGTCTATTTTCGCACTGCCTATGTCGAGCCCTTTATATATCTGCACGCTATCGGCAGAAATAATTTCGCCATTATATTCCTTTGCGATTTCAATGGCAAGATTTGATTTCCCAGTGCAGGTAAGGCCTGTTATTATAACTAGTTTTTTCATACTATGCGTTTAAACCACTTTTCTATTTGAGATTTCGGTATCACGGTCAACACTGGCCTACCGTGCGGACAAAGCAAAACCGGATTTTTCATATCCAAATCCTTTAACAACTCTTTTATTTCCATTTCGCTTAACTTCATACCGGATTTCACGCTACTTTTGCACGCTTTTTGCATCAAATAATGGCGAATTTCATTGTTCGTATCTGGCTTGTAGTTTTTCATATCATGTAAAAGATCATCAATGAAATTCTTTAAATTTATGTCCTTTAATTGCATTGGAACTGAATTTATTATGATTTTTTTATCGCCAAATTCATCTATATCAAAGCCAAGTTCTGCCAAACTAGGCTTTAAGTTCATAATAAAGTTGAGTTCAAGGCTGTTTACCTCATGAATATATGGGATGAGGAGATCTTGAGTCATGACTTGCCTTTGCTCCACCATTTTTGTAAATTTGTCATAGTTAAGGCGCTCATGACCAGCATGAAAGTCAATCAAAATCATGTTCTCGCCTTTTTCAATTATCAAAAACTCATTAAATAACTCGCCAACAATTTTATAGTCGACAAAATCTTCCACTCTTTTATACTCTGAAATTGGACGATTTTCTTCGGCTTGTTGGGTAACTTCTAATTGACGCGGTTGATTTTCATTAGTTTCGCGCTTTAAATCGAAGAATGTTATTGGAGAAAAAGAAGTCTGCCTTAAAGAAATCTCTTTTTCAAGAGGCTTTGTTGGGTTGACATCAATCGTTATCTCTTTTAAAGAGTTAATATCAGTTTTAATCAAATTTTCATTAACGTCTTTAATTTCGGTTTTAGTGTCAGTTGTTGGATTTAATTGTTTGTATATCGCTTCCCTACATGCTGTGTATACAATATCATATATACTACTAGGGCTAGAAAATTTAACATTTAGCTTGTTAGGATGAACATTAACATCCACATCCACAGCTGGCATTGTAATGTTCAGCACATAAAAAGGAAACTGCCTTGTCATTAGATATTCCTCATGTGCCATATAAACGGCCTTTGAAACAATTTCGTCAATAACATATCTGCCATTGACCATAAGCGTTTGATATGTTGTGTTAGGCTTGCTAAAGCCTATTTTTGATATATAACCGGACAAGTGTACATTTCCAACTGTTTTATCAATCTCTACAATATTTTGAGTAATTTCATTATCATATACACAACAAATAGCGTCATATAAAGTATCGCCATGCGTTGAATATATAGTTTTTTCATCCACAATATATTTAAATTGAATTGTTGGATGTGCTAAGATATATCTTAGAAGGATATTAGTAATTTGATTTTCTTCTTGTTTTGGCTTTTTTAGGAATTTTTTGCGGGCAGGCGTATTATAAAATAAATTATTAACTTCAATCCTTGTTCCTTCTTCACTGCTTGTGGCAGAAATCTCACCGAAATGTCCACCATCTACTTCGATAGCGAATGCACAGTCGCTTTCTTTAGTCTTTGTGGTCATGTTTGTTTTGCTCACATTGGAAATGCTAGCCAGCGCTTCCCCTCTAAACCCAAGCGTTAGTATATTATTTAAATCTTCAACATCCTTGATTTTGCTTGTCGCGTGCGGCAAAAAAGCCTTTATTATATCATCATATTCAATGCCCTTGCCATTATCTTTAACTACTATTTGGTCAATTCCACCATTTTTTATTTCTACAGTGATTTTGGTTGCTCCCGCATCAAGTGAGTTGTCAATAAGTTCTTTTACAATTGAAAAAGGACTTTCAACAACTTCGCCTGCTGAAATTCTATTTATAATGAAACTATCGAGAACATTAATTGCCATTATTTTACCATATCCTTCATATGTGCCAATGTTTCAAAAGCAGAAAGTGGGGTTAATTTATTTAAGTCGATTTCTCTTAGCATATTTGTTATTTCGCTTTCTTTTTGATTTTGAATAGATCCAACTTGGCGCTCGTTTTCCAATTCTTTTATTAGCTCTTTTGCCCTGTCTATAACTTCATTTGGTAGTCCTGCCAATCCCGCAACCTCGATTCCGTAACTTTTTGTGGCGCTGCCACGCATGATTTTGCGAAGGAATACTAGCCTTCCGCCAATTTCTTTAATAGAAATGCAGAAATTTTTAACCCCGTCATATTTGCCTTCTAGTTCCATTAGTTCGTGATAGTGAGTGGCAAACAAAGTCTTTGCGTTGAGTTTTTTAGAAAGATATTCGACAACCGCCCATGCAATAGATAGCCCATCAAATGTTGATGTGCCTCGCCCCACTTCATCTAGAATAATTAGACTGTTATTTGTTGAAAAATTAAGAATGTTTGCAACTTCAATCATTTCAACCATAAAAGTAGATTGACCAACGGCCAAATCGTCGCTTGCGCCGATTCTTGTGAAAATTCTGTCCACCAAGCAAATGTCAGCTTTATCGGCCGGAACGAAACTGCCAATGTGGGCAAGATAAGTTATTAAGGCAACTTGGCGCATATATGTAGATTTTCCTGCCATGTTTGGTCCGGTTAATATCATTGTGCGTTGATCGGAATCGTTTAATTTGCAATCGTTTGGAATAAAATCCGTGTTTTTGTTAATTTTTTCTACAACAGGATGCCTTCCTGCTACAATATTTATTTCTTTATTATCGGTTATAGTGGGTTTGACATAGTTGTTTTCTTCCGCGACTGTTGCAAGAGAAACTAAACAATCAAGTTGAGAAATGGCATTAGCCACTCGCTGCATTGTCTCTGTGCTTAACATCAATTGATTTTTTAAAGAGGAAAAGATTTCTTCTTCTAATTTGAGTGCGTTTTCATGGCTCGATAGAACATCATCTTCAAATTTTTTAAGTTCTTCTGTTATATATCTTTCGTTGTTGGACACAGTCTGTTTGCGAATATAACTGAAAGGAACTAAATTGTTATATTGCTTATTTACTTCTATATAATAGCCAAAAACTTTATTATAACCAATTTTTAGATTTTTGATGCCGGTAGCTTCGCGTTCATGTGCTTGCATTTGCAAAATGTAGTTTTCAGCATTTTGCTTCATATCCCTAAAATGGTCAAGTTGGCTATTGAATCCCGAGTTGATATATCCACCATCTTTTAATAACGCTGGAGCATCCTTTGAAATAGTCGCATCAATCAAATTTACGATTTCAGAAGTATCAAAAAGTTCATTCGTAATAGCGTTAAAATAATCATTTCTTATAGTTGACAATAGTTGTTTAATGCCCGGAGTTTGCCTTAAAGAATTGGCTAACCCTAGGCAGTCTTTTGGATTGATATTGCCATACGACAATTTCCCAACCAACCTTTCTATATCTTGAACGGAAGATAGCAAATCTGCTAATCCTTCTCGGATTAGTTTATTTTTGTATAGGATTTCAACCATGTCAAGTCTTCTATTGATTTCTGCCTTATCTTGCAATGGTTGTCTAACCCAACTTCGCAAAAGCCTACTTCCACCATTTGTGTTTGTCTTGTCCAACACCCACAATAAACTTCCATGCTTTGCGCCATCGTGCATTGTTTGTTCAATTTCAAGATTTCGCCTAGTGTTGGTGTCTATATACATATATTGTCCGTCTTTTATAAGACGCGGCAATTTGAGGTGTTTAAGTTCCCGTTTTTGTGTTTCATATAGGTATTCAAGCATAGCGCCAACAGAAATGATGCACTCTTTCAAATTGAAATCGAAGCCTTTAAACGAATTTAGATTGTATTGCTTAAGAATATTTTTTTCGGCATTGGCATAGTTAAAAGCATAATCGTTATATAAATTGAATTTAAAACTATTATTTTGTACAACCGGAAGTTGTTTTGAAAACTCCAACATTTCCAAATTGCATATAATTTCACTTGGCACAATGCGGACAATTTGGTCGTTAATATATCCAACACAATTGTCGCCCGTGTATGTTCCAACATTGATTTCGCCAGTCGATAAATCGCCATACGAATAAGATATGGTGTTTTTTGATTTGTAAATACACATTATATAGGTATTGCAACTCTCATTTAACATCGAGCTATCAATAACAGTGCCCGGCGTGATGATTCGCACCACTTCGCGTTGCATAACTTTGTTAACAATTTTATCTGTTTGTTCGCATATGGCGACCTTGTAGCCTTTTTCAAGCAATTTTTGCGCATAGCTTTCATATGCATGAAATGGAACGCCACACATAGGAGCACGTTCGTCCAGGCCACAATCTTTCCCCGTTAATGTTAAATCTAGCTCTTTGCTGGCAACAACAGCATCATCATAAAACATTTCATAAAAATCGCCAAGCCTATAAAAAAGTATACAATCCTCGTATTTTTGCTTGGTTAATAGATATTGAGTCATCATTTCTGACATCTGATTCTTCATTTGATTACTCCTGACAATTTATGATTACGTACGCCTTCCACCTTTACGGGTGCAAAATAATTCTGATTTACAAATTTGTAGTTTGGAATATAAATCTCTTTTCCGCCATCGGTTATTCCAACCGCCACCCCATTTATAAATCTAATTAGGCAGTTATAAGTTTTGTTAAAATATTTTTTTGTTTGGTCCTTTTGAATTAATTTTTGAAGCCTTAAAAGTTTATTAACTCTTATATTTTTAGTCTTTTCATCTATTTGATTTTCAAATTTTGCGGCCGGAGTGCCCGTTCTTGGCGAATACATAAATGCAAAAACTTGGTCATATTTAACATATTTTAGCAATTTGCAAGTTTGGATGAAATCCTTTTCCGTTTCGCCTGGAAAGCCAACTATAATGTCTGTCGAAAGCGAGATATTTGGCATTGCGTGCTTTAATTTCCTTATAATTTGCTTATAGAGTTTAATATCATAATGTCTATTCATTTGTTTTAATATCTTGCTACTGCCCGATTGAACGGGAAGATGCAATGCTTTGGCTATCTTAGGCTCTTTTTTCATTGTTTTAATTAGGTCGTCGCCTAAATCCATTGGATGAGATGTCATAAATTTTATTTTAAAATCACCCTCAATTGTGCAAAGATATGACAAAAGTTCGCTGAAAGTCGTTTTTTCTTTCAAATCTTTTCCATATGAATTCACATTCTGTCCAAGCAATGTTATATATTTATAGCCTTTATTCTGCACAAGGTCTTTAACTTCGGCATAGATAGTTTGCGGGGTTCGGCTCATTTCCCGCCCGCGAACATAAGGTACAATGCAATATGTGCAGAATTTGTTGCAACCATAAATTATGTTAACGTAGGCGTTAATCATATCGTCTCTAACGCAAGCGTCTGTTTCCATGTTTGATTTTGGTTTGTCCAAAATATCCACGATGCGTTTCTTATTGATGGCAAATTTAAGCAAATATTGTGCCAATTCGTTTAAGTTATAGGTTCCCAAGACAATGTCGACATGCTGCATTTTTTTCATAAAGTCGTATTTACCCTCTTTTTGTTGAGGCATACATCCTAGAACGACAATAACCATATTGGGATTTGCATCTTTCGCTTTTTTTAATGCCATTATGTTGTTATATGCCCTATCTTCCGCCCCCTCACGGATGCAGCAAGTATTGAAAACAACGACATCTGCAGTGTTGATATCGTCAGTTTCAAGCATATTTAAACTGGACAAAATACCACGAATCTTTTCACTTTCGTGTACATTCATCTGACAACCATATGTTACAACATGAAATGTTTTGCCCTGGTAACTATTCATACCATACATTATAATATAAAATTGTGTATTTTTCAACTAATTTTTACTAAATTGCTGATTAATTTTGACTATTTGCAAATAATATCATAATGAAAAAAAACAAGAAAAAAGTTTTAAAGCATGTATTATTAAGCATATCTCTTGTTGTTGCGGCGGTTTTTGTAACTTTTGGGACGGCTGCAGTTATTTTATATAATAGTTATTCTCTTGATGTGGAAGCATTAACTAGTTCTAATAACGGAATAGCTGTTTACTCTTCAAACATGACTGATAGCACTTTATACAATACGAATCGTTCTATAGTAAAAATAGATGAGCTGCCCGACTATGTGTTAAAAGCCTTTGTTGATGTGGAAGACAAACGATTTTATAAGCATAATGGCTACGATATCAAGCGAATTATAAAGGCGGGAGTTGTCAATTTGACCACAAATTCTCGCTCTCAAGGCGCGTCAACAATAAGTCAACAATTGGTTAAGAATGCATTATTGACAAATGAAAAAACTTTTAATCGTAAGATAAAGGAAATAGTTTTATCAATTAAAATGGAAAAGCAATTTTCAAAAAATCAAATTTTGGAAATGTATTTAAACACAATTTATTTTGGCTCTAATGCTTATGGAATAGAAAATGCAAGCAAAATTTATTTCAATAAAAGTGCTAAAGATTTAACATTGAATGAAGTTTGTGTGCTGGCAGGATTAATTAAATCTCCCGCAAAATATTCTCCTAAAACAAACTATCAAAATGCTATTGAAAGAAGAAATTTGGTAGCAAAAACACTATATGATTCAAAAGATATAACAAAAGAACAATATGATGAAGTAATAAATAGTAAAATTGAGCTTGCAAATTATAACGGCTTCGATCACTCATATGAAGAGGAAGCAATTCTTGAAGCGTGCAATCTTTTAAACATTTCAGAACGAGAACTCATAAATAGGAAATATCAAATTGTGACATATAAAGAAGACGATTTGCAAAAGAAAGTGATCGAATCTAGCAATGCAATAATACAATCTGCTAGCGATAAAACAAAAACATCTCTCGACGGTCTAACAGTCGTTGTTAATAATAATGGCGAAGTTGTGGCTTATTATGCCAATAGCAATTATAATTTACATAATTTAAAAAGGCAGCCGGCATCCCTTTTAAAGCCACTTGCTGTGTATTTACCATGCATAACACACAATATATTGACACCGGCAACAAAAATTTTAGATGAAAAAATTGATTACAGTGGATTTAGCCCTAATAATGCAGATAACAAATTTCATGGTGAAGTCACGGTTAGAGAGTCAATTGCAAACTCATATAATGTGCCCGCTGTTAAAGCATTGGAATATGTGGGTTTCACAAAATCGGGCGAAATTTTGAATAAATTAGGCATTAATTTGACAAAGAGCGACATGAATTTGGCTTTGGCATTAGGTGCGGTTAAAAACGGGGTTGACTTAATGGAACTAGTTAACGCCTACTCTACTATCGCAAATATGGGTGAAAGCAAAGGTTATACTTTTGTAAAACAAATACTTGATAGTAAAGGGAACACAATATATTCAAGCCAAAAATACTCCGAAAAGCAACTAGATGAAAAAGATTGCTTTATTTTGACAGATATTTTGAAAGATACTGCCAAAACAGGCACTGCTAGACGATTGAATTCATTAAATCTTCCTATCGCAAGCAAAACAGGGACCGCTAACAATGGAAATGAAAACACCGACCTATATAATGTTGCGTACACCACAAAACATACAATATTTAGTTGGATTGCTGACATTAAGGATAATAAATTGCCTAATGGATTATATAGCTCTGTTGAACCAACTGAAATCAACAAAGAGATTTTGGCTTATTTATATAAAAGTCATCGCCCCAATGATTTTATCTGTCCTAATGGAGTTGCCAAATTGCCTTATGATTTAACTGAATATAAAGCTACGGGCAATATAATTGAGCCATCATCTCAATTAGAGGCGTTTAGAGCATATGATTATTTTAAACTTGATAACCCGCCAAAGGAAAATAAAACTAATCATGAATTAAAACTTAATGCGGAATTAAACAAGTCTGGCGCGAGTATTTCTTTTAATGCAACACCTGACAAAGAATATGAATTATATAAGAGTGTCGGCGGAAAAGAAACTTTGCTTTCAAATTATAAAAATGTCACTGGTCGAATTGTGTATTTTGACAAGAACATATTTAAGTCTGATGAAATATCTTATAAATTACGAGATGGTGGAAATGAAGAGATTGTTACAATAAAACCAAAAAATTATATTTTTAGTGAAATTGAAGGTGAAATCAAGAGAAATAAAAAAAAGTGGTACGTGTGATTACTCCACTGTAACACTTTTTGCTAAATTTCTTGGCATATCGGGGTTTAAATTGCGTTTTATTGCAATTTCGTAACTTAGCAGCTGGAAAGGAATTATTGAATAGATTGGCTTATAGAAATCATCCGTGTTCTCCGCTTTAATATATTGCTCCATTTTTACAACAGTCCCACCGCGTGATTCAATTTCATTTATTGCATTATTAAGTTTGTTTTTGTCCGTGCTAGAATTCAAGGAAAGAACGATGCTATCATTATCAATCAATGAAAGTGTGCCATGTTTAAGCTCGCCGGAATATATTGGCAATGTGTAAACATAATCGATTTCACGGATTTTTAGGCTGGCCTCTTGGATTGTCAAATAGTCTATATCCTTTGCAATAAGTATCATTTTATCTTTGCTTTTTAGCATATTGGCAAGAGCGCTTACATTGATATTATTGACATAAGTTTTGAGTGAATTTTCAAATGCATCCATATCTAAAGTGTAGTTTTTATTTTCTAGTTTATGGCACATATATGCAAATGTGAACAATTGGCAAGAATAAGTTTTTGTGCTAGCAACGGCAATTTCCTTATTCGCCTTTGTGGCAATAATTTTGTCCGTAAATCTAGTTATTGAACTTTTTGCTTCGTTGGTAATAACGAGGATTTTCCCGCCATATCTCTTTACCTGTTCTGCCACTTTTATGCAGTCGGCAGTTTCCCCACTCTGGCTAACAATTAAATATAGATGATTATGCCTTATTCTTTTAGTTATCGTTATGTTAGAAGCCAGTTCGCAATCGACTTCAAAGCCAAGTTTTTTAAACAATTCTGCCCCAATCAAGCACGAGTGATATGCCGTGCCACATCCGACAAAAGAAATGTGCTTTATGCCCTTAATATAATCTTTAAAATTCAAGTCTTTAATGTGATCATATGTCTCGCGAATCGCTTTTGGCGTTTCAAAAATCTCCTTTTGCATAAAATGCTTAAAAGAACCCAAATTTAGTTTTTCTATATCATTTTCGTATGAAGAAAATTTAACGACTTCACCGTTTAAATTGATTATGTTATTATCTTCAATTTTTAAAATATCAAAATCTTTAAGTTGGTACAATTTCCCACTTTTTAAGCTGGCAATGTCGCTAGAAATATATATGCCATCTTCATTTTTCAAAATGTTAATAGGGCTAAAATTTTTCAGCACATAAATTGTTCTATCATGGCTTATTATGAGGGCGTAGCTTCCTTTTAGATATTTTGGCAATTCCTTAATTCTATTGTCAACATTTCCATCTAAAACTGACAACAAATTGACAACGACTTCAGTGTCGGTATCGGACGAAAAATCAACATTTTTCAATATTGAGTTTTTAAGTTCTTCCGCATTAGTTATTATTCCATTATGTACAACATAAAATTCGTTATCAAATGAATGGTGCGGATGGGTGTTTGATAGGTTAACTTCGCCATTTGTCGCCCACCTAGTATGGCCAAAGGCCAAATTGCTTTTTGCTTGTGGCTTGGTTAAATTTTCTAGCGGGCCAACCGCTTTAACTGCTTTTATTGTATTATCAAAATATGCAATTCCGCATGAATCATAGCCTCGATATTGCAGTAGTTTTAGCCCTTTATAAACTTCGTCGTAGGCATCCAATTTACCTATGTACCCATAAATTCCGCACATTGTTATCTCCTTGTTAAATTCTTTAATTTTTCAATATATGACTTACTATTGAGTGAGGTTAAATATAAAATTGTTGTTTCTTGAGTGTTAGGCGAATAATCAATTTTGTCAACTAAAAAATCACTGTTGTTTAATATTTTTGTGTTCGGCAAATATTTTATAAAAAGATCTTTTATTAATTCATAATGTGTGCAGCCAAGAACTAGATTATCCATTTTGTTTAATTCGTATCTTTTAATATGCCGCTTTAACAAATTTCCAAGTTTCTCTTTTTCGTAAATATGTTTTTCAATATATGATGCTAGCGATTTATCTACTATAGAAATTATATCAGTATTAGCATTTTTAGTCAACAAAGTCGATAAATAAATGTAATTTTTTTTGAAATCCATTAAATAAACATCATCCAGCTTTTCATTTTTCAGCACACTGGATGCAGTATTACATGCAACAATAACTTTGTCAACATCGTAATTTTTTTTCAGGTTCGTTATTATATTTTTTAGTCTTTGTTTTAGTATTTCACCATTTTTATTGCCATACGGCATATATAAATTATCAGCAAAATATATGTAATTCCCTGCCCCATATTTGTTAATAAGGGCATTTAAAACACTAATTCCACCTATGCCACTATCTATTATGGCCAAGGTGGGTTTTAATTTATTTAACATAATATAGTTTATGAATTTATAAAAATATTGTTAAACCTCTTGCATTTTAAATTTAAATTTGCTATAATAGCCAAGATTGGAGGTTAATGATGGCTAATATTAAATCTGCAAAAAAGAGAATTGATGTTATTAATAGGCAAAGTTTAGAAAATAAATCTTATAAAAACAAAATTGCCACTTATGTTAAAAAATACAAATTGGCTGTTGATAATAAAGATGAAAACGCTGCCAAACTTTTAAGCGAAACTTTCTCTTTGATTGATTCTGCTGTTTCAAAAGGCATTTTGCAAAAAGCAACAGCTAATAGAAAAAAAGCTAGATTATCAGTTTACACCGCAAAATAATAAAACAAAACCGCAGAGTTGCGGTTTTTTATATTATTTCAATAATGCACTTGTTATCTTTAAGCCACTTCTCTTGTTGCTTATAATTTGGCAGAATTGATTCAACTTTCTGCCAAAATTTTTTACTATGATTCTTTTCAACTGTATGGCAAAGTTCGTGAACGACTATATAATCGATTACTTCTGGCGGACACATAATTAATTTATATGTAAAGTTAATCCCATTGTTATATCCGCACGATCCCCACCTTGTTCTGGCGCTCGTTATTGTTATTTGTCTATATTTAAATTTATAGGCAGAACAGAAATAATTAACGCGCTCTGTTAAAGTTCTTGAACACAACTTGATTAAATATTTTTTTAAGGACTTTTCTGGGCTGGAAACTGGCAAAATGATAAACTCATTATCAAATAAAATTTGTTTGCCTTCGCCTAACTTTAAAATATAGTTTTTGCCCAATATCGGCACAATGTCGCCATCTTTATAGTTTATTGGCTTATATGCGCTGTTTTTTATATTCGTCCGCTTTTCTATAATCCAATTTTGCTTTTTTATTATAAATGAAAAAATACTTTCATTATTACATCGCATAGGGGCACGAACAATGAGATCCCCATTATTATCTACAACAAGAGCAAGACTTCTCCGCCTTGAATGTATAATTTTTGATGGAATTAGTAATTCGTTCATGTTATTATTATAACAAATTCAATTTTATTTTCAATTAAAATATAAGTTCATATAGCGCGTTATTTGGCGAAATTTCGCCATTTTTTATTTTGTAGTCAAGATCAACATATTTTTGATACAAATTTAAATAATAGTTTATTCCGTTCTTTTGTATGGATTGGCGGGACATTTTTATGGCATAAGGTTTAATCCCTAAAATGGAAGAAAGTTTATTATCGTCCTTGTTCAGCACAATATATTGCATACGCCTAAAATATCTGCCCATATATGAGAAAAGTTCGGCATAGGTGTTATATTTTTTTAGGTCGGCAAGAATAGTTTGATATTTCTTAAAATCCTTGGCGTCAATGGCATTTGTTAACTGATATACTGCATATTCTGTGGTGTTGGAAACTAGATTCGTCACCATGTCGATATCGATAATTTCTTTTCCTTGCGCAAAACTAATCAATTTGCCCAATTCGTTTGTGACATAACTCATATTGGCATTTGTTGCGTCAATTAAATAGTCTAAGGCTTGTTCGGTTATAGATAAATTGTTTTTAGATAGTATGTTTAGCACATATTTTTGGATATCTAGTTTATCTAATTTTGTGCAATCTATTATCTCGGCGTTGGACAATTTTTCGGCATTAACAGTGACAATAACAATGCTATTGTCGTCAAACTTCGTTTTGTTTAGGATTTTTACCGCTTCACTTGATGGGTTGACCAACACCACCAACCTATGCTCGCTTGATATGGGCAAAGTTGAAATGATTGCATCAAGTTCGCCTGCTTTCATCTTGTCTGCATCAAGTTTGGTGTAGTTAAATTCTTCTAGGTCGGTCACCGCAGCCCTTTTTATATTCAAAATTGCTTGGCGAATTAAAAAGCTATCTTCCCCAATAATGTTATACAGTGGAAGAATGTTTTGTTTTAAGTTGCCCACAAGTTCGATAAATTTCATGATTATATTATACCAAAGTTAGCACCAAAATTGCAAGTGTTGTAAGACTTAAAATTATCTTATATCGATTTTTGGCGGTAAATAGACGGGAAATTATAAAGATTAAGATAAAGAAAATGAATAACGAAATAAAAGGAACGGAGATTGTCGCGAAGTTCGCAATTGGCAGATTTCCAAGGAAATTTGCAAAAAGCGATATAAAATTTAAAAGATAATTGACCGGATATAGCAAATATGCTAAAAATGGCACGATTAAAGATAAAAACGAAATGACAAATATGCATACAAACGCTATTGTGAACAATGGAATTAAAACGATATTGGCTAATAGAGAAATTATATTTAAATTATTAAAGAAATAAACCATCAAAAACATTAATGAAATTGTTGTGGCTGCACTTATAGAGATTCCATCGGCAAGTTTTTGATTCATTTTGGTTTTTGAAAGTACCTTTGAAATAGGCTTTTGGAGCATGATTATTCCCAAAATGCAAGCAAAACTTAGCAAGAAACTGAGGTCAAAAACAATGAGCGGATTAATTAAAAATAGGACAATTCCTGCAAATGAAAGTGCGGATAAACTATCGTATTGTCTATAAAATAACGGTGCAAGCATGGCGATGATTGTCATAATTGAGGCACGGACGACTGAAACTGAAAAATTGCACAAATAGGCATATAATAGCAAGAAAACTGCCACAATAATAATTCGAATCGGGCGTTTTGTTTTAAATAAATCGAGTATTTTATTTAAGATAAATGCAATAATTCCAACATGCAAGCCGGACACAGCAAGCAAATGTACAACACCTGAAAGTTTGAAGTTGTTATACAAACTTGCGTCCAATATAGTTTTATCTCCAAAAAGCGATGAATAGGCAAATTCAACATTTTGTTCGCTCAAGCCATAAGACAAATTTTCCTTTATTCTATTCTTTATCTTCTCGGCGAATGTCAAATCTTTTGCTATATATCGCACACTATACATGTTAACAGTGGCAGTATATCGCAAATTTTCGTTATAATATTTAGCATTTGGCAAGTCGCCAAAATCCAAATCCGTTTTATAAAAATTTAACGGACTAAAGGAAATTATGCTCCCTATTTCAATGTTATCATACAATCCCTCCTTGTCATAGATATAAATAATTAACTGGGTGTTGGCTTTATTGGTGTCAAACAAAACGCTGTCGGCATACGCGCGAGTGTAGCCATCTTTTGGCTGCTCAACTCTATATAATCTCGCTTGAATGGTTGTTGGCTGAGAATATTCCGTCTTGTTGAAACTATTAAAAGCAACATTGTATAACCCAACCGAAATGAAAAATGAAAGAACAGGGACAATCAAATATTTTATTTTGCGCTTTAAAATGGCGACAATCAAAACAGTTAGAAAAACAAGCACGGAAATTATAATTGTTAAAACTGTATGGTCAACAATATAAAATGCAAAAAGACTTCCCAACAAAAGGAAGACAAAAATTACAAATAACGGGCGATAATTAAACCATCGGCTTTTCATCTTTAGTGCTTAAAAATTAGTTTTTTCTTTTTAACAATAAAATTAATGCTTGCAATTCATCTTTGGACAAATTTTTTGTTAATGCTAAAATTTCTTTATCTCTTTTATAATTTTCAAAATCGTCATAAAAGAATTCTTCCGTGCTGACTTGCAAGGCATCTAAAATTTCAAGCAATTTAGGCACATTTAAAATTATGGACTTACCTTCCACTTTATAAAAATATGTATCCGAATTGCCAATCATTAATCCAAATTCTCTAGCGCTTAAATTATTTTTTGTTCTTATTAAGGACAATCTTTCAATAATTTCTTTATAATTCATATACAAATTTTAACTCAAAACACTACTAATAATTTGTATTAAAAAAGTAAAGATTATGCGTATTTTTGCCTAAAAATATAAATTTATTGTATTATTAGGGAAAATTCCGATTAAAATAGACATATTAAGGAAACAAAAAAACCTAAATTATAAAAATTTAGGTTGTGTTGGTAGCCCGTCTGCTTCTTTACTCGGAATTTCAGACAAGCCTTTCGCTACATTTTATAATAACAAACTTTCACCATATTTGCAAGTAAAAAATGAAAAATTAGACAAAAAACAAATTTTGTGGTCTTTCTTTGTTGTTCGCTCCATTATTTTGAGAAGCCAACTAGCATCTTTGCTCAAAATATAATACTTGATTAAATAGTTGTCGTAAAAGGTGTAAAAGGTTAGGAGTGATTTATGAGTATTAGCATTATTAGTAAAGAGGCTGTGTTAAGTAGGAGAGAATATTTTAAGAAAAAGAGTTATTATTGGTTAAAATTCGATAAAAAGGTAGGACTTCACAAGGTTGTTAGGAAAGTTTTGTTAAATATGCAAGAGCCAACAAAGGAGTTTTTGATTTTACCACAAAAACTAGAAAAATTCTTTTATCTTTACTTAAACAAATTTCATCCAAGTCAGCAAAACAAACAAATTGCTTTAAATATTGTGCGTGTATTTTCAGTGTTATCTCATCAATATTATCTCTCTGCTGAAAAATTTAATATGAAAGCGTCTTTCTTTGTTTCCCCAAGCATTTGGGAAAAATGGTTGATAGGACGCAAAGCAAAAGAAAACAGCATTAAAATTTTAGAGGAAATTGGTTTGATTTTCCATTATCGTTTTAATCGAAACAAACACGCACCCGAGGATGAATCAAGGTTTGTTATTATGTATCAATTTAATTTACAAAAAGTGAAGTGGCTTTATGCTTGCGTTAAAACACTTTCTTTACTTGAAGAAGATTGCGAGGATGAAAATTTTAAGTATAGTTATGACGACATAATGGAAGATATATTTGGCGATATTGCAAAATCTGAGGAGGATGAAAAATATTTATTATAGTTTGTTCCTCTTGACATTTAAAAAGGAGTAATTTGTAAAATTACTCCTTTTTACTTTATTTCGCTTATTGTTTTTTTGTTTGACACAATGCGTTAGATTGCTTACAAGCCTTATTTTATTCTTCAATAATAAAATAGTGATTTTTGCAAATTGCCCTGCGGTAAATATATGAGTAATATTTATTTTTAGGTGCGTTTGCTTTCAAGTAATCATTAACTTCCTCTTGTGTCATCTCTTTGACTTCCAAAAAGACTTTATAAATAGGTTCCAATATTTCCATACTGTC
This sequence comes from uncultured Clostridia bacterium, assembly GCA_947623795.1. Classification (GTDB taxonomy): domain Bacteria; phylum Bacillota; class Clostridia; order Christensenellales; family UBA1242; genus Onthoplasma. The sequence continues at coordinate 19,256 of CANQHS010000009.1, forward strand.
GCAGCAAAAATAATTTTTGTTATCTGCATTATCGGAAATTATTTTTTGTAAAAATTGATATTCAGAGTCGGTTAGTTTTTTATTGATATTCAGTTCCGCTATGTAATACCACAAATCCTCGTAATTAAACTTATATGGTTTTATTTTTTGAAGAAAAGTGGCTGTGCAACTTTCGTCTAATTCGCCAACCTTTTTGTTCGCTTTGATAGTTTCAATGATTTGCAAAAATTGTTTATGCGATTGCAAATTTCTGTCTATTTCACTTTTTATTTGTTGAGAGAGTTTGAGTTTATTTTCCATAATAATTTTTACCTCCTATTTTAATATAACTCTTTTGTATAGCAATGCCTTTAAATATTTTGGACTTACATTTTGTTCAAAATGTTTTTCTTTTCTTTTTCATAATCGTCTGCTGAAATTTTGTTTTCTTTTTGTAATTTTTGCAAATAGGTTAAAAGTTCAGTAGTATTTTGCTTTGGGGTTTCGCTTTCTAAATGGCTGTTTATTTTTTCAAGTTCGCACACTTTCAGTATGTTTACTATTAAGAAAGAAAGGAAAATACAAACACAAAGAAAAATTGTGGCGGAAGCAATGAAAAAGTATGGTGCATATTTTGAATCAGCGCTTCCATTTACACTTAAAATAATGCCTGCAATTAAATATCCAAGGCTAATTACTATATTTAAGCAAAACAGAACTATAATAATTATTTCAACAAACTTGCGTGAAATAATGCGGTTGCTTGGTTGACCTTTATTCATTTTTACCTCCTCGATTTAAGATTTCAGCTTTTTTCTCATTGTATTCTTGCTCGTTAATCAAACCTTTATTTTTAAGTTCATCAAGTTCTTTTAGCACATCATTGTTAGGATTCTTTTTCTTTTTCCTTACTGTTGTGATTAAAAGGAAAACAACAACGGCAACAATAACAACTGCTAAACTTATAAATGCGTATAACATTTTTACCTCCCATTTACATTAAATCTTATAAAAAATTATTAGTCCAGCCATTTGCGGCTGCTTTTATTGTTAGGAAACTTTTAAAGTTGCAAGTGCTTTTGAAATTGACCCCGTTTCTTTTTCAAATATTTTGTCGATTATTGCCTCGCATTCCGCTTCCAATTTTGAATAATCAAAGACAGCATATTCCTTGAACTCGTCAATTTTCTTTTCGGTTTCCTTATTGTTCCCAACAAGGCGTTGTTTAGGACACTGATTTTGCGTTGAGTTCTTTCTGAAATACAAGCACATTTCATCCACACTTATTTGGAAATAGAAATTTTTATAATTTCCTATTTGGCTAATTGTAAACATTATGTTTACGGGGTCTTTTTTCTTGCTCTCTACTAAAACTCCGTCTTTGTTTTCGATAACGATTTTTGCCCCTTTTTGTTCAAGCAAATTGCACAAAATTTTTGAGGTTTCTTTAATCCAATTTGGTTTCATATTGTAAATAAAATCTAATATTTGTCGGTTGTTTTTATAAATTTCTAATGCTTGTTTTTTAAGTTCAGATTCATTGTCATTAATCATATCAAATTCACTCCTTATTAGTTTTTTATAGTCCTCGATAAGCGTTGCCAAAGTGCTATCAATATTATTTGTTTCAAGCCTATTTAACACTTTGAAAACAAATTCATAATCTATTTCTGCCCACTCGTTATAGCCAGATTCCGCTTTGTTAGGAGTAAGGTATAACATTATTTTTATGTAATCTTTATATTCCTTGAATAAATAATCTTTGTATTTTTCAAGTTGATTGTCGTGTTGGTCTGAATCTACTTTGTTTTCTATTGCAATAACGACTTTTTGTTTTTTGTCTTTTGTTAATTCAAGTTGAATAAGAATATCAATTCTGCCATCTTTTATTGCCATCTCACGATAGACATTTACATTGTTGATGTTTCCGTATAGTGTATCAAAGAAATTGAGTGTTGAGGCTTTATTTTCTTTTGCTAGCAAGATTAAAAAGTTTTTTAGAAATTGCTGGCCGAGGTTTCCGCTCTTACTTGGGTCAAAAAGAAATGACAAAAAATCACTATGCCGCAGTTCTTGTCGGCTAATATTCAAAATGTTAAAAACATTGTATTTGTCATAGCCCGCATTGACAAGAGGACGGGTAATATTCTCATCAAAATTTAAGGCGAAATCTAATAGTTTTTCATTTGTTATAGATTGTGCCATAATAACTCCTTTTTATGTTTTGTGGCACAAAATAAAAGTGCCGCCCTCGACGAGAGCGACACAGTGCTACAGCCTAAACCCTCGTTGAG
>CANQHS010000010.1 GCA_947623795.1 uncultured Clostridia bacterium
TATAGTGTGGTCTCAGTGGCGATTCGGTGCAAGTTTTGCTTAAAGGGAAACCGCTTAATTGGTAACGATTAAGGGCAGAATTGGGAAATCCAACCGAACCTTATGCCGCAAGGTTTACTCAAGGTGTTGCCTTCAAGTTGAAAACAGTGTGCTTAACGCACTTTTATATATGAAAAAAGAAAAAAACAACAAAAATTCAATAATAATATGGTCAGTAAAGATTTTGTTACTAGCCATATTTTTATCGCTCTCATTTAGCTTGATTAGCGAATTTGCTTTGAGCAAGGCGCATATTGTTGTTGCTTTGATAATAATTTTAATTTTCATTTCAATTAGCGTGTTGTTCGACATGCTTGGCTTAGCAGTCGCTTCCGCGAATATAGAAGATTTTGCCGCAATGGCAAGCAGAAAAGTTAAGGGCAGCAAGCAAGCCTTGATATTAACAAAAAACGCAGATAAAGTTGGCTCAATTTGCGATGTGATTGGCGATGTGTGCGGAATTTTGTCCGGCGCGGCAGGCGCAAGCATTGTAACAAAAATTGTCCTCACTGCTGGTGGTGAATTTTTGCCAATTTTGATTGCATCTCTCATCTCTGCCCTGATTGCAGGATTTACAATTTTTGGAAAGTCGGTGTTTAAAGGTTTTGCAATAAAACACGCGAACAGCGTAACGCTTAAATTTGCAAAATTCATCAATTTCTTTTCCCGCAAGGGCTAGTATGTTTGACATGCGCGGCGTTTATTGATATAATCTAAATATAAAAAGGAGAATTATGTTAAAAGAAGAAATTTTAAATTTATCCAATTCTGTCATCATGGCATCAATGTATTCGACCTTGGCAACAACCGAGCATCAAAATCTAAATCCGCACCAACAAGCGGATTTTGACCCGTCATATTTGACTAAAATTCTTTCCTATGTTCTGCTCGTTGACACGGACGAAAAGGCTGCTGAGTTCATCAATAATGAGAATCAAGAACTTGAATTTGCTCAAGCTAAATATAAAAACAACGCGGACGAACTTACAAAGAGAATAGGCATCATAAATCAAATGTATGGCGTAAAAAACAAACGACTTAACGAACTTAAAAATTTGCAAGATAAGTTCTACATAATTCTTGAAAATTATTCTAATTTGTTAAATGAAACGGGAGAAGTCTATATTGAACTCGACACCGATTCTTACTATGACTATTTAAGATTCAATGCTAATGAAGCCATAGTTTGTGAATATTTAACAATTTACAATAAACTATTAAAAGCAAAAGTGGACGATGTGAAAAGCCAATTGAAGACTTATTTAGACGAGCAAAATTTAAAAGACGAATAAAAAAACACCATTTGGTGTTTTTTTAGTTAGGCCAAGTGCGATGTGCCTTGAACCAAGCTGTATCTTTTAAAATTGTGTTGTTGTTTGAGCAAGAGATTCCAATTGTTTTGTTGAATCCCGCAATAATAACAATGTTCCCATTAAAAGAAGTGAATTCGTTTTCCTTATAATTAATGCAAAGAGTTGTAACAAAAATTTTGTCGGTGAATTTTGAAACATTATCTATAAATGCTTGCGTCGGAAATTGATTTTCGTCTTTATCTGTATATTCCGGACTGCCCGCACAGCAACAAACACAAACATATTCTGGCCTAATTTGTTCGAGCAAAGCGATGCTAGATGATGTCTTGCTACCGTGATGGCCGGCCTTGTATAAATCCACTTTTGGCAATTTGTTGCTTTCCACCAAGCTTTGTTCGCCATCGGCTTCCAAATCGCCCGTGAACAAAAAGTTCTTTTGATTTTCCCCTTCGCCTTGGCTTATTAATGTGCAAACTGAATAGTTGTTTTCGTCATTTGTTTTTTCTACATAATATTTTTGATACAAAATATTTAGTGTTATATTATGCTCGCTGTCCAAAATATATTGGCGTTGCGCTTGGTCGTTAGTTTCGCTTATGCTGTCGTTATTATAGCACTCCAAAGCGTCATAAACATTTGCGCCTCGGCTTTCTGCCTCGCCTAATTCGCGCACGAAATTTTGATATGTTTTGCCGTTCGTTTGATTCGTTTTTGCAAATGTGATAATCGTTTCGCACTCAAAAATGTCGAAAATGCTATCCATGCTTGTGCTTGTTGCAAATCCCGCATAGTGGTCGGTGTGGGCATGGGTTACAATAACAAATTCGAGAGTGTTGTCGGTCACATATTTCTTTAGATAATTTGAAACTGTGCTTATGCTATTGGTTTTTGAGCCGCAATCAATCAAGATGTCCACATTCCCAACTTTAATGTATGTGCAGTCGCCCGTGTATTTATTACCAAGTTCAAGGAAGTGGACAGAAAGTTCGCCAGGCTCGTTTGTTAGTTCTGCTGTTTTTATTTCGCTCGAGCCGCTGTATGAATAATAGACATCCTCGCCAATGAGAAGTTCGTCCGTTTTAGGCAATGTGAAATACACAACGCCAACAAATCCGCCTGCCAAGCCAAGGATTGCGGCAAGCAAAATAATTAAAAGATTAACAGAAGATTTTGTTTTTCTAGCCAAGAGCCACCTCCATTGATTCAACCTCGCCCTCGCTAGGTTCAACGACGGTTATAAGTCTCACTTTTTTTATTTTAAACAAGGTGTTATATTTAAAATTATCCACTGTATATTCGATATAATAAGTTCCAACTTCGTCCGCGGAAAATGTGACGTTATCTTCCGTTTGCATATTAGTTTTGACAACGACATTTGCGCTAACATCTTTGTTGAAAGCAACTATTTTAACTCCTGGGTCAACAAAGCTATCGCCAAGCGACAAAGTTATTTCGTCAGCGCCAACGAGTTCAAAGCAATCGTTTCGCGTTAAAACAAAAGTTATTCCTCCACCAATAAGTGCAAAAACAACGAACACGACAAGCACAATCAAAAGAGTTTTAAAAGGAGTTTTCTTCAAATTTTTTTCCACCTTTTTCTTTTGTTTGTTGTCGAGTTCAAAGTTTATGTTCACATTTGCTTTTTGTGTCTTTTTCGACATTTTCTTTGGTGACATATTTCCCCTATTTTAATTTTTTAATTAAATTTTCAATTCGTTTTTTGCACTCTTTTTCGCCCACAATTTTCATGATTGAATAAAGTTCTGGGCTGTTCTCCGCCCCTGTTATTGCAAGGCGAATGTATTTTGATGCATCGCTAACATTGCCCGCATAGGCGGCCGGATTTTGCTTGTATGTTTTGTTCTCCGCAAAATTGTTGTTTAATGCAATCTGCTTTAGATTTTCGAACCACGCTTGATTGTCTTTTGTCTCAACATAATTTTTCACATATTCCGTTAAAAATTCAATCAATTTTTGTTTGTCAATCGCGCCTAAATCTATTTCATAATCCGCCTTAAAGTTTGGCAGAACATATTTATATAGTTCAACAATTTCGTCAAATTTCGTTATGTCCTTTCTTGGCCTATCTCCGCCGCGGTCGATTGCAAAAACTTTTGTGAGTGCTTCTTTGTTTTCACTTATGATTTGATAGTCTTTTTCGTTCCACTCTTTTGCCCAAGATAGTGCGTTTTGATAAACTTCGTCAGCTGTATATTTGGAAATTATTGTTTTTGAAATATCGTTCAGTTTCACGAAGTCAAACATTGGATTTGTAACTCCAATTTTGGAAAGCGAAAATGGAAATTCTGTGTATGACAAATTTGGATTAGCTTTTCGCCAAGTTTCAAAATCGCTATTGAGTAAATTCAAAATATATTCAACAATCGCCGTTGTTGGATAGCCTTGTTTTAAGAAAAATCTCACATCGGCAAACGGGTCTTTTCGCTTGCTCAGTTTACGCTTGTTGCCCGTCTGTTCGTCTATAACACAAATGTTTGGAGTGTGGGCATATTTAAAAGGCTTAAATCCAAATGCTTTACTAAGTTCAATATGCACTGGCAAAGATTGGTACCAATCCTGCCCACGAACAACGGTGGTTGTCCCCATCAAAGTGTCATCCACAACATGGGCAAATGAGTAAACAGGAATGCCATTAGATTTAATAAGCACATCATCTTTTGCGTTTTCCCTAACTTCACGCTCACCCTTAATCGCATCAACACATTTAAATGTCTTATTAATGTCCCCTTCACTTCGTAATCTCAATGCAAATTTTTTGCCCGATTTCAAATTTTTCTTAATTTCATCTAATGTTAAATTGCGGCAAGGGTCCTTAACTTCAATATCGTTGCTTTCGCTTATCTCTTCCTCGCGGCGTTTTAAAATTTCTTCCTTATTTTCGCTTCCCGCACAAAAGCAAGGGAAGGCTCGCCCTCTTTTTACAAGTTCTTTTGCAAACGCCTTATAAATTTCCGTGCGTTTAGATTGCACATATGGGCCATATTCGCCAATCTCTTCTTTATTTCCGCGATAGCCCTCATCGGGTGTAAGGCCGAATCGGGAAATCATGTCATAAGCAATCTGCCCTGCATTTTCAACTTCGCGCTTGTTGTCTGTATCTTCCAAACGCATATAAAAAATTCCATTGGTGGTGTTTGCTAGCATTTTATGCACAACTGCCTGATAAAGATGCCCGATGTGCAAATATCCGGTTGGGCTGGGTGCAATTCTGGTTACTTCACCTTTAACTTCGCGCTTTTTATATTTGTTTAAGTAAAAAGCTGTATCCTGAGCATCAGGATACAACAATTCTGCTAATTCATTATATTCTTTTTCTGTCATTAAATCGCTCCTAACAAAACTAGCATTCCGTTGATAGCGTCCGTGTAAGCATCAATAAGAAAGTTGTAGTTTTCAATAATTTGCACGCACAACATTTCATAGTATGTTGCGTTCACATTGTTTTTTGTTTGAGAATAATCGATAGTCTTGTTCGCTAAAACAAAGCCTTCATATTCGTTATTAAAGCATTGTTGAATGTTAAATAGTTTGATTGCAGCTTGTTTAACTTGCGGTAAATCCGCTCCCGCTAATTTATCCGCCAAATTTCCATTTACGCTAATTTTTGCAATGTCCGCATTGTAGCTAGAATAGGTTGAATCGCTAAGTCCGTTAGCAATAATGGATGTTGTCATATAATAATAGCCAAGATTTGCTTTTTGAAGTTTGATTCTAGAATCAAGCAAATTTAAAACTGTTCGCGCTGCGCTTTCATCAAATTCGCCAATTGAATAATTCACATTTGCATTTGTTAAAAGATGGTTAAAATACACTCTTGAAACTGCCAAATTAAAGTCATAAGCCGCCATAATTAAGTCGTTATATTCTTCAAGGAAACTTTCAAGCCTTGGCAAATAAATTGAACTTTCGTCTTGCAAATCGGCTTTCCAATCCGCCTTTTCTTGCACGGACTCAAGAAGCCTTGCAAAATTCTTTATGCTCTCTTCCATGCTGTTGAATTCAACCGCCAAATTGTCTAGCTTTTTATATAGCTCATTTTTGAAATTATTGTCCACTTCAATTTCGTTATTAGCGCAACGCGCAATGTTGTTCGCACTAAACTCCAAAGTGTTATACAAAATGTTGTTATAATATGTTATTGTTTTATATTTATCCAATGTTAAAACTTCGTTAAAATATTCCCTTTCGTTATATTTAAAATTAGAATAATCATATTCGAATTTATAGATTCTGTTCCCATTATTTTCGCTTTCTGTGATTTTTAAAGAACTCTTGCCGTCCGCGATTGAAAGATAGTCCAACGCTAGATTGTCCAAGTTATACGCGTCCGCTTTTCCGCACGCTGAAAAGACAAAAATTGTTGGCAAAATCATTAAACATAAAAACAAACATAAAATTTTCTTTTTCATAAACTAATTCCCAAAAATATTTTTAAAGCAAACTGCCACCTTTTGCTCTGCCTCGCTAACTTCAGTTAAATTTTTATCCCCATATTGATTTAATAATGATGCAAAAGTTGTTGTCAATGCAATTTTGTTGCAAACTTTGTAATTGTTAATAAATTCATTAGAGAAATAACTAAAATTATCATTCGTTTGTAAATATGAATTTTCAAATTTCAATTTGTTGCCATCTACGCCTTGAATTGCATCCAAATTTTCTTTTGATTTAACTGTCACCAAATTGTTTTTAAGCACAATATTTTTTGCGTCAAAAGTGTCTTTAACAATATTTATATATAAATCAATAACGCTAAATTTTAAATCCGAATCGGTGTCCACCTTTAACTTTGAAATCTCTTGATTTAAGCAATCGACAAAATTTGAATAACTTAGCAAATAGTTTGCAAGTTTTCTATAAACATCGTTCGCTCCAATCGCCATATCAAAGCCGCCCGCGTGCTCTTTATCTTTATATTGCGCGATTGCAACATTGCTAGTCGACATGGCTGATTTGAGGCCATTTAACGAATTGGAAATTTTTGTTTCGTCAACATTGTGCGAGGATGAGATGATATAGTAGCTCATCAAACTAGCGCTGATTTCGTTTAGTTTTGCATTTGTCTTTTTAATCAACAAAAGATTGGAGTTGTCTGACGAACTAGCCAGGCTCTCAACCGTTGTGATATTCGCATCAAATTGGCTTTTTTCGCTGCTGTTTATATGGGCATTCATATCTTGGAAAAAATTTGGCTTTGTTTTTAGCGATTTATAAAATAAATATGCCGTGCCGCCAATGACGCCCACAGAAAGTATGATTATCAACAGCACCTTTATATAGGTAAAGACTTTTTTCATACTTATAATTATAATAGTTTTAGTTTTGCGTGTCAATTGATTATAAAAAAGATTTGTTAAAAAAAATTTATGTGGTATAATACTTATATGAAAAATATTTTAATCTCAGGCGCAAGCGGCGGAATTGGGAGCGAAATTGCTCGCACTTTTGCCGCACAAGGTTATAGGCTTTTCCTTATTTACAACAAAAATTTTGATGCAATAGATAAATTATCGAACGAACTAAGCCAAATTTGCGAAGTGGTTATTTTTAAGTGCGACCTTAAAAATGAACAAGAAGTGAAAACTATGGTGGACAAAATTATCTCGACCTACAAGCGAATTGATGTGTTAATCAACTCAGCGGGAGTGAGCTTAATTAAGCAAATTCAAGACATAACGATGGACGATTATGACTTCATTTTGGATAACAACCTTAAAAGTGCAGTAAACTTAACAAAATATGTCGTTCCACATATGGTGAGCGAAAAGAGAGGCAAAATCGTGAACATCTCTTCAATGTGGGGGAAAGTTGGCGCCAGCATGGAAGCAATTTATTCTGCCAGCAAAGGCGCAATAAACAGCCTCACTTTGAGCCTAGCAAAAGAGTTGGGCCCGTCAAACATTTGCGTTAACGCAATCTGTCCCGGCCTTATCGACACAAAAATGAATAGAGGATTGACAAAAAAAGCAAAAGCGGAAATCATAAATTCAACTCCGCTTTTGCGCATTGGAACGCCTCGCGATGTTGCCAATTTGGTTGAATTCCTATCAAGCGACAAGGCGGACTTCATAACCGGCCAAATTATTAGCGTTGACGGCGGCTTCGCGTTATAGATTTTGCACTAAAATTGCAAACAAAAAACACCCTTGCGGGCGTTAAACATCATAATCCACTTTCAAACTGATTTGCAAATAATTATATTTGGTTATAACATAATCCAAATCGTTTTTCACATCACTAGGAAGATTATACCAAACATCGCGCTTGTATGTTTGCAATTCTTTCCTTAAGCCAATCAAATATGCATGCATACTGGAAACATATTCTTCTCCATATTTTTCCTTGTAAGGGCAAAAACAGCCTTGTCTTTTTAATTGATAAATCTCTTCTTTAGCTTCTTCAATAGTTTCTCTTAGCGATGCTGCATAACTATCGTAATCATCGTATGTGTCAGGCTCTTTTCTGCCCGAAAAATCGCAGCCCTGCTTTTTAAGTTTTTCATATTTTCTCACATAGTCTTTAACCTTTAGGATATATTCAGTGTCAACATATCCACGCAAATGGTCCAATTCCCATTCAACATGACATAACACGCAATGGTTAAAAGTGCAATAAAACGGCTTGAAACTTATTAAATCATCACAATAACTTTCTTTTATCATTTTAAAACTAAACAAATCCGAACTGCAACCTTGAGGGACTTCAATATCCTCAAAATATTTTTGTTGCAAACGCTCGCCATTCGCGATTGCAAAATCCACTTCGCAGCACTTAAACAATCTATCCAAATAAGTTTTATAATATTCCTTTAATGCGGTGTTAGATTCAGCATCGTAGTTATAATTATTAGATTTTCTAAAAAACATTCTCTCCTCCGCAAATATATTAACACAAAAAAAGAAAATGTCAATAGCAAAAACACACTAAATTTTTAGTGTGTTTACTAGCCAAACAAATATAGAATAATTATTGTTTGCGTTCTTTAATTTTTTCTTCTGCGGTGGTGTGTTCAACCAAGCTTTCACCCACGCACCAGGTTGCGATTGTGTAACCGGTTGTCATGAGGGAGATGATTGAAATTGAAATGAACAAATTGAAAAATTCTGTTGCCAAGCCGCCCACTCCACTGTTTACGAAATAGAGAATGCAAGCCATGATGACAGCCAACACGCTCAAAACATAAACGATAAGGCCAGAGATTGCTTTTGCTTCGCCTGTGCTAGTGCAGATGATGTCAAAAATGACCGTTCCAGCCAACACGCCAACCCAGACAAAGTAAATTATTTTTGCCCAAAGTGCAACATCTTTGATTGCCAAAGCGTAGGCAAAGAACCCCGCACTTGCTAAGGCAAGTACTGCCAAAGTGTAGTAGACAATAATGGAAAGAATCTTTTTGCTATTAACGCTCATATGTCCTCCTTAAGCGTATCTTTTCCGAAATGTCAAAAATTATGCAAAAGTTTTTTGTTTTGTTTGACAGAAAAATTTTTTTGTGCTATATTAAAGTTATCAATAGGGGGAAATATGCCAAGAACCAAAAAAGAAAAAACGGTTGAACCTAAGCAAACAACCACCAAAACAAAAACTGTGAAAACAACAAAAACAACAAAAACTGTGAAACCCGCAAGCGTAAAAAAAGTTAAATCTAATGAGACTCCAAAAACAGACGATAAAATGGAAGCTGTTTTGCAAATTATTGCCAATTTGAAAACTGAAAATTTGCGTTTGGCTGAATGGTTGCAAAATAGAAAATTGAACAAAAAAGAAAAATCCAAGATTGAAGAAAATATTGCATTTAACGAAAATGCAATCAAACATTTTAATGAATTGATAAAATAAAGCACCTAAATTGGTGCTTTTTGTTTTTTCTTTACTTTTGGCTTAGGATATTTCTTGTTTTCTTTCGATAGAATTGCCTTAAATAGTTCGCAAGTTGGAATGATTATAATCGAAGCGATAATAACAATGAGCCATTGCGAAAAATTTAAAAATTCAAGTCCAAAAAGTTGATACATAAATGGCACACACGCCACTAACAAATTGACAACTAGCGTGATTATAAAACAGATGTTAAATGTTTTGTTGTCGAACAAATTTTTTTCAAAAATGCTATTGTTAGTTTTGCAATTTATGCTGTGCAGCAGTTGCATGAAAATTATTGTGAAGAACACCATCGTGCTTGCAACGGCTGGCGAATAGCACAACGCACCAACTAAAAACACAATCATAACAATTAATGTCTGCAAAATTGATTGATAAATTATTGCAACGCCAACTTTCCCGCCAAACAGTCCCGCACTGCTGTTGCGCGGCGGAGATTGCATGACTTCTTTTTCAACTTTTTCCATGCCAAGCGCAAATGCGGGCAGACTGTCTGTCACCAAATTTATGAACAGCATCTGTGCGGGCAGCAAGAATGTGAATTTTGGAAAGAACACAAGCGCAAGCAGCATGCCAAACACTTCAACGCAGTTTGTGGAAATCAAAAATTGCAATGCTTTTTGGATGTTGCTATAAACTTTTCGCCCTTCTTCCACTGCAACAACAATAGATGCGAAATTGTCATCTGTGACCACCATATCTGCCACATTTTTAACTACATCTGTGCCAGATTTGCCCATGCCAACGCCAATGTCTGCAATCTTCAAACTTGGCGCATCGTTAACTCCATCGCCCGTCATGGCGACAATCTTTTTAAGGCTCTTATACGCCCTAACAATTCTAACTTTATGCTCTGGGCTAACGCGTGCATAGACAGTAAAATTGTTGCAAATCTTGTTGAGTTCGTTGTCGCTCAATTTGTCAAGTTCGTCGCCCGTTATAACTTCTTTTTCGCTTTTTGCGATGCCTAAATCAATGGCAATTGCGAGTGCAGTTTTTTTGTGGTCACCCGTGATCATCACAGGCTTTAGCCCCGCTTCAAAACACTTTTTTATGCTTTGCTTTACTTCCGGACGAGGGCTATCCATCATGCCCGCTAGGCCTAAAAACACCATGTCTTGCTCTAGGTCAGCATCCGGACTATAAACATCAAATTCTTTATAGCAAAATCCCATAACGCGCAAGGCTTTTGAGGTCATTTCGTCATTAATTTTTTGAATTTCTGCCCGCATTTCATCGTTTAAAAGTAGAATTTCATTATTTTTTTTAATATATTTACACTTTTTTAATATTATTTCGGGTGCGCCCTTTGTATAGCTTTTAATTCCGTTGTCGTTTAAAATCACGGTCATCATTTTTCGTGCGCTCGAAAATGGAATTTCGTGAATAATCTTATGCTTTATCTCGCTAGCATAAGGTTTGGAATATTCGAAAAGCGCTAGTTCGGTTGGCTCGCCAACAAGTTTGTTTTTCTCTGTTTTGGTGTTGTTGCAAAGTGTCATGCAGTTGCACATTTTTAAAAATGTGTCGCCCTCAGATTTATCATAGCAATCGTCCAAATATGTGCTCACCACTTGCATTTTATTTAATGTCAACGTGCCGGTTTTGTCCGAACAAATGATTTCACAACTGCCCAAAGTTTCCACCGCATGCAGATGTTTTATTATGCACTTTCGTTTGGCAAGTTGTTGAACTCCTAGTGCCAAAATTAAGGTTATAACAGCTGGTAGGCTTTCTGGAATTGCGGCAACAGCGAGGGCAACAGATGTCATAATTGCGTCCTTAACCCCGTTGTGCGAGCAAAGTTCAATTATAAATATAATTGCACAAACGCCAAGCACTGCCCAAGTTAGTGTCTTTCCAATTTTGTCAATAGATTTTTGAAGCGGAGTCGTTTGCTTTTCCGCATTGAACAAAATGTTTGCAATTTTGCCAAGCTCGGTGTCCTTTCCCGTTGTGACAACCACGCCGGTTGCCTTTCCGCTGACCACCATGCTGCCCGAATATGCCATGTTTTTTCTTTCGGCTAGCGCAGTGTTTTTGTTGAGAATTAAATCCGCATTTTTTTCAACTGCCATGCTTTCGCCCGTAAGGCTGCTTTCGTCAACAGAAAAATTGTTCGTTTCAATGAGTCGGATGTCCGCCATGACCATATTGCCTGCTTCAAGCAAGACCACATCGCCAGGAACGAGCATCGTGCTATCCAAATTCAATGTGACGCCCGAGCGAATAACTTTCACATTCGTCTTGCTATTTTTTTGCAAATCGTTTATGCACGCTTGCGCCTTGTTCTCCTGAAACACGCCAATGAGCGCATTCATAATCACGATAAAGAATATAACAAATCCTTCAAAAAGGTCGGTGTATTCCTTATTTAATATAGCAAGCGTTATCGACACGACGGCGGAAACGAGCAAGATGCCAACCATAATGTTTAAAAATTGTTTCAAAAAACACACAATAAACGATTGTTTTTTCGCTTTTTTAAGTTCGTTTGTGCCGAACTTTTTTTGCCTTAATTCCGCCTCTTTGGGGCTCAAGCCATTAAGTGAACTATCTAGCTTGTCCAAGGCTTGCTTTGTGTTTAAATTATGCATAAACTAATTTATTATAAAATTTAACAAAATAGAACATTTAAACTTTGGCAAAACATTTGAAAAAACAAAAATCTTATGCTATAATTTAATTGTATGGACGAACGAATTAAAGAAAAAATTTCAAACTTAAACGAACGCCAAAAGAAAAAAGTTGGCGATTTTATATCTATAATCGACGATATCGGGCTAGACGAGGAATATAAAGATGCGGGACTAATTTATTTTGCCCTAAAATCCAACATGACAAAATTGGACGAAGTAAAAAATAATTATAGCGAAAAGATTAATTCCCTAGTTAAAACGCTTCAAAAATTGGACAAAGTGAACTATTCTCAACAAGATGCCGAGGCGGAAAACATAAGGCGAATGTTTTTTGCAATCACAAAAGATATTCGCATAATAATTTTAAAAATTGCAATTGTAGTTGCCGAAATGCGTAACGTAAATTTGGATGATGAAAATCTTTCCACTTTCACAAACACAGTTTTAACGCTCTATGCTCCGCTTGCGGCAAGGCTAGGATTATCCACTTATAAAACCGAACTCGAAGAAACCGCTTTCCAGCTATCCAATCCCGAACTTTTTGAAAGCATTCAGCAAGATGTGGACAAACGCTATCATAAGCGCGAACCGATTGTGAAGGAGCTCACAACCTTGGTTGAAAATTGCATGAAAGAACTCCAAATTTCAGGCAGAGTTTTTGGCAGGAAAAAACACATTTATAGCATATACAAAAAACTTAAATCCCACTCTATGGATAATATCTATGACCTTGTTGCTGTGCGGGCAATTGTGAACACGGTTGCCGAGTGTTATGCCTTGCTTGGCAGATTGCATAGCGTGCTTCCGCCAATGGAAAATAGATTTAAGGACTATATTGCGATTCCAAAGCCAAACGGATATCAATCGCTCCACACAACTGTCATCTTCAAAAATCTTCCGGTCGAAATCCAAATTAGGACAGACGAAATGAACAAATATGCTGAATATGGTGTGGCGGCACATTGGATTTATAAGGAAAAACGAAAACAAGACGGGTTGGACGCAAATCTTGGCTATATCCGTCTTATGATGGAAACGGAAAATGTGAGTGTGGAAGAACTTGCTTCCTCTCTAAGCGAGGATATTTATGGCAACGATATCTTTGTTCAAACTCCAATGGGCAAAGTAATTTATCTTCCGTCCGGCTCAACTCCAATCGACTTTGCATACAAAATTCATAGCGAAGTCGGCAATAGGTGCGTTGGAGCAAAAGTTAATGGCAAAATTGTTCCAACAAACTCACAACTCAACAATGGCGATGTTGTTGAAATTTTAACAAATCCAAATTCAAAAGGTCCATCGCGGGATTGGCTCAAATTTTGTAAAACTAGCGAAGCGAAATCCAACATAAATTCGTTCTTCAAAAAGAACATGAAAGAAGAAAATATTCATCTAGGCAAAACTATGCTTGAAAACACGATAAAGGAAAATGGCTATTCAGCAACAAAACTACTAAGCAAGCAAAATTTGGATGAACTACTACGCCAATACAACATGCAAGAAAACGAGTTTTATGCAAATCTTGGCACGAACGCAATTCCAGTTAAAACGGTTGCAAACAAACTCAAAAACATATATCAAAAGCAGATAAAGCAAGCAAACGAGAGCGAAAGCGAGCAAAAACGAGTTCAATTCTCAACCCCGCTTGAAAAGCAAGTTAAAGTGAAGGGCTTGAACAACATATTGATTAAATTCGCAAATTGTTGCCACCCTATGTATGGGGACGAAATTGTAGGCTTTGTTTCAGCGGGAAGGGGGATTATAATCCACCGAAGCATTTGCCCAAACATAAGTTTTTATAACGAAGATAGAATCATCGATGTCGATTGGTCAGAAACAGAAAAGCCAGAAAAGAAAACAAAAAAGACAAGAAATCAAAAAAATGAGGCTATTTAGCCTCTTTTTCATATATCGAATATGTGGATTTATCATAGCCGTAAAAGTCGCACACAGTGTCATTATAATATTTTTGACATTCGCCTAGCATATATTCGGCAATTTCTCTCGTGCTGGCAGTAAGCGCGGGCGCGCTATCTTTTGAAACATTTTGTGTTTCATTAAACTTATTCTCATTGGTTGGCAGAATTGGATATATAGGTTTGCCAATCATGATTGTGACCGTCTTTTTGTGCCTAAAAAATTCAAATTTGCTCTTGTTCCTAAATAATATCACGATAGGCACGACGGGCACATTATTTTCCGCCGCAATCTTAAATGCGCCAATTTTTAGCGGACGGCTTTTTTCATATCTGAACCAAAGCGCGGATTCGGCATACATATGCACAAAGCCGCCGTTCTCCAAGATTTTTGCAATTGTCTTGTTCAAATTTTTGCTTGCCCCAAGCGAGGACGAAAGCGGCAAAACTCCGCTCGCTTTAAATAGATATCCAGTGAAGCCCTTTTTCATATTGTGATTGGCGGCAACAACATAAAAATTGCGTTTTCTAACCGCTTGCATATTCATCAAGATGTCCATAAAATGAACATGGTTGCTTATTGTTATTGCTGATTTAAGGCCTTTTAGATTTTTTCTGCCCTTAATTTTGATGTTGAAAGCCACTTTGTTTACAACCGGGCCAAAAATAGAAAGGATTGATTTAACGACCGCCCGCGTGAGTTTATAGATTACATTCCGTGGGCGATACACATAATTTTCGTCAATCTCTTTCATGTTATTGGTGTTAATTTTGGTGGTGTGAACATCAAATTTGCCCTCTTTTGCCAGGTCCGCCAAAATCGCTTTATATTCTTCAGAATTAGGATTAAGGCTCATGGCGCGCTCATCAAATTTGATATTCTCCTTATCTAGTTTCTCCTTTTGTAACATTTGCTTCCTTAATAATTAATTTTGCAACGTCAATCGCTCCATTTTTTGTCTTGTCGAGTTTTTTGCAATTTTCTCTATATTCGTCCAACAAGTGTGGATTTTTGATATATTCTTCAACCTGCTTTTTCAACTTTTTGATGTTATAAATTGCTGTTCCGCACTTTAATGTGTCCACAAACAATTTAGCGCTCGCCTTTTCGATTGGGTGTGCATAATAGTCCACTAGGATTGGTGTTTCCATAAACACACTATCCAACATGGCGTTTGGCCCCGCTTTTGTTATGAACAAATCGCTTGCGCAATATAGTTCGTGGATATCGGTTGTGAATCCTTGTGTGATGAGCGTTATGTTTGGCTTTGTGGTATTTTCCAATGCCTTAAATTTGTCGAAAACTTGCTGATTTTTCCCAGCAAGCATAATTATTGTGATTGGCAAATCAGTTTTCAAAAGAGCCTCGCAAACTTTGCTCGACTTTGCGCTTGCATATGCCCCATCGGCAATAATAACGCACAATTTGTTTTTATCAATGCCATATTTTTCTCTATAAAAAGCCTTGTCCACCTTCGCGTTTATAATTTCATTGCGGGCGGTGAAATAAACCTCACTAACTTTGTCCTTCTTAAACTTTCTTCGCTTAATTGCTTCGTTGTAGGCATTTATGTTGTTAACAACAAAATATCCGTCTCTCCTGTCCCACCATGGGTGAGTGTTGTTGTCCGGATTGTAGGTCACAAGTTCGCAATTTTGATTGTAGCGCTTCTTATATTCGACTCCGCAAAGCGTCATAAAATAGTGCGTGCTGACAATCACGTCGGGCTTAAATTTGTCTATCGCTTTTAGTGTGTGCAAAAGTGCTTTCCTAAAAATGACATGGTGCACCCACACCATAAAAGGTGGGCCGCCCATAAACTCCAAAAAACCAAAAACGAAAGCTCCAAAGCCGCGAATGCTATTCGTATTTTTAGTTTGCTTAATGATAAAATTATTGAACCATTTCATGGTTGGGTCGTTGCCCTCTTGCATGACGTAACTGTCAATCAAATTGAGGCTGCCATCATTCATTTTCTTTAGTGCATCGCTTATTGCTTTGATTGAAGTTATATGCCCGTTTCCAGACTCCATATATGTAAGCAATATATTTTTCATAATATTATTATAAACGAAAAAAAATAAATTTCAAACAATTTTCGACAATTGTTCAAAATTTAATAAATAAAAAAGCAAACCATTGTCGGTTCGCTTTTTCGCGCCAATTACGCAAATAATTTAGGTTGTTTCCAAACGCAGATGCAGATAAGGTCGATTAACCAAATGATTGTTGAGCCCAAGAAGATCCAAAGGATACCAGCAACGATAAGCAAAACACTCTTGGTTGCGCAACCTTTAACGATGCGGTAAACAGCCCAAACGATGTCCAAAACAGGCAAAGCGAAAACTATTTTAAGCCAAAGTGGAGCATCATCCATCCATTTAACAAATCCGTTCATTTTTCCTCTCCTTTTATAAGATATTTTAATTATAAATCATTTATTCCCGATTTGCAAACATTTTTCGATAAAATTTAAAAAATTTTTTATTAATCCAAATTTTGCCAAAATCGAGGCGGAAAAACTAGAATTCTACTCTTAGTAGAGTTTTTCAACCCACTCTAAAATTTTTATTAGTTGTCTAATTTGAGTTCTTTGATGTTTAGAGAACACTTTTGGCAATTCTACTTGTTTTTGCGGAAACTATTTAATATAATACTTGTGAGTTGAGGAGGTTATGAAACAACAAGAAAAGGAAGTTTTCTACTATCAAGACGAGTTAAATGATGAATTCACCGAATTCAAGGGCAAAACAAAATTGATTGACGAAAACTTTAAATATGTTAAGGACGGCTTTGGTCATAGGCTCATCCACTCGATGATATACAGGTTTTTGGAAAAGCCTGCGGCTAGAATTTATCTGGGCACAAAATTTAAAGTTAAGATTGTAAACAAGGGGATTTTTAAGAAATTTAAAGACACGGGCGTGTTTATTTATGGCAATCACACGCAACAGTTTGGCGATGTTTTGATGCCTTGCCTAGTTAGTTCACCCAAATATGCCTACATTATTGTTCATCCAAACAACATTTCAATTAAAGGCATAGGCGGATTGATTAACGAGTGCGGTGCACTTCCTTTGCCAAGCAATGTTGCGGCAACAAGACATTTTTTGGATGCAATAAAAACACGCATTGAGCAAAAGCATGCAATTGTTATCTATCCCGAAGCTCACATCTGGCCATATTACACAAAAATAAGGCCATTTAAGTCAGTTTCGTTTAGATATCCAGTGCAGCTCGAGGCTCCAACATTTTGCTTTACGAACACCTATGTTAAAAATGGCAAAAGCAAAAAGCCAAAGATGATAACTTATATCGACGGACCATTTTATCCCAACAAAGAGTTGCCATTTAAAGAACAGATTGAAGATTTACGCAATCAAGTTTATAACACCATGGTTGAGAGAAGCAAATTGAGCGATTTTGAAATGTTTGAATATGTACGAAAGGAGAATTAAATGATAAACATTTTGTTTTCCGGCAATGTTAAAGTGTTTGACGGTGCACTAACCACCATGCTTTCAATTTTGAAGCGAACAGAAACTAAAGAACCTTTCACGTTTTATGTCTACACAATGGACATTTCTCGTGTTAAGCCGGAATATACACCAATAACCGAGCAGCAGACAGAATTTTTAGACAAAGTTGCCAAGCATTATAACGACCAAAACAAGGTCGTTCGCGTTGATGTTGGCGATATTTATGAAAAAGAATTTGCCCACTGTCCAAATGAATTGGCATATTGCTCGCCATACACCCTTCTTAGGTTGTTTGCGGACATCGTTCCCAATATGCCAGACAAATTGCTTTATTTGGACATTGACCTATTGTTTAATCGAGATATAACTCTATTATACAATCAAGATGTTGAGGATTATGAATATGCAGCAGCGAGGGACCACTATGGAAAATATTTTCTAAATCCAAACTATATCAATGCGGGCGTAATTTTGTTCAACTTGAAAAAATGCAAGGAAACAAATCTGTTGGTCAAGGCGCGCGAACTTATCAAAACAAAAAAACTTTTGTTTGCCGACCAAGACGCAGTGTATCGCTCCACGACCAAAAAACTTATGCTTCCGCAAAGGTTTAACGACCAAAAATTCTGCCATAAGCACACTATTGTTAGGCATTTTAGCAAAAGGTTATTCTGGTTCCCATATCCGCACACTGCCAACATTAAACAATGGGACGTTAGCAGAGTTCACAAAGTGTTTAAATATTATCAATTCGACGACATTCTCTATGAATACATCTATCTAAAAAAACTATTCGAAAATCTCAGTAAAAATGAGAGCGAAAAAAAATCACAAAAGGAGTTAATTTAAAATTATGAAAAAACAAAATTTAATTAAAGGTGAAATTCCAATATTCTTTTCTTGCGACGATAACTATATCCCGTTTTTGGCGGTGTCGCTTGAATCTCTTGAAAAGAACGCAAGCAAAAACTACAGCTATTCAATAAAGGTGTTGCACTCTAACACAATCAGCGAAGATAATCAAGCGCGCATAAAATTGGAATATAGTGTAAATAATTTCGACATCGAATTTGTGGATATTTCCGCATATGTTGAAAAAATTTCAAATCGTCTCCACACGCGTGACTACTATTCAAAAAGCACATATTATAGATTATTTATTCCAAATTTATATCCTCAATATTCAAAGGCTTTGTATTTGGATAGCGACATTGTTGTGTTGGGCGATATTTCCAAATTGTACAACACCGAACTTGGCGAAAACTATGTTGGCGCAATAACGGACGAAGTTGTGCAAACAGTTAAAGAGTTCTGTGAATATGTTGAAAACAGAATTGGTGTTGAAAAGAGCAATCAATATTTCAACGCGGGCATTTTGCTCATGAATTTGAGGAAGTTGAGAGAAATCGACTTTGAGGAAATTTTCATCAAAATGCTTTCTTGCATAACCTTCAATGTTGCACAAGATCAAGACTATCTTAACGCAATTTGCCGTGGGCATGTAACCCGCATTTCCAACACCTGGAACAAAATGCCAATTCCTAACGACAACATTGCAGAAAAGGACATCAACTTGATTCACTATAACTTGGCAATGAAGCCTTGGAAATCTGACAACATTTTGTATGAAGACATTTTCTGGAAATATGCAAAACAATCTGGATATTATGATGTTATTATGAAAATTAAAAATAGCACTACTCCAGAGAGCCAAGCGAAGGCTGCTGAGCAAACTGTTAACCTAATCAACATGGCAAAGGAGCAAGCGGACGACATAAAAGAAAACGCAAGAATTTTTAAACTTATTGAAACAATCTGCAACCCAGATTCGGGCAATCCAATGTTTAGCATATTCGACCTCATTGGCGAACCTGCTTACGCTTAAAATAGGAAATACGAATGGCAAAAATAGACTATAATGTTTTAAAAGAAAATCCGAAAGAGTTTGAAAAATATTCGAACATGTTGCCCGAATTTGAAAAAGAAGGTCGATTTGATGTCGACCAAGACCCAATCATTCCGGGCAGTTTTGACCCGATTGACGAATCTTTTCCCTACATAAGAAAGGGCTTTAAATGGTGGATTAAACAAGCCATTTTCAACAATATCGTTAATGGTTACACAAAAAAGATAAACAAAAATCTTATCAACTTAAAAGTTGAAGGCAAAGAAAACTTGAAAGGGATAAGAGAAGCAATAATCACCTGCAACCACATTAGCAAGGTGGATAGTTTTGCTGTGCGTGGTGCGGTTAGGGAAAACATTATGTTTGTTGCCGCTGAGCACAACAATTGGAAAGGTCCACTTGGTGTGCTTTCGAGGAACACGGGCTACATTGCTCTCCCTAACGACCTTTCTGTTAAAACAATGCGTCGCTTTAACGAAGCAATTGAGTATTATTTAAAGAAACATAAAAAGATTCTTATCTATCCCGAACAAGCTATGTGGAGAGAGTATCCAAAGCCAAGGCCATTGCAACCAGG
>CANQHS010000011.1 GCA_947623795.1 uncultured Clostridia bacterium
AAATGGCAGACGCACAGGACTTAAAATCCTGGGTCCGTAACAGGACGTGTCGGTTCGACCCCGACCACCGGCACCATTGCTTTTTCTAAAGCAAGGGTGCAAGAAAAATAAACACTTTTAAAGAGTTAATGCAGTGCTCTTAAAAGTAAAGGAGCAACCGAACCTAGGCTTACGTTTGTAAGTTTACGAACAAACTAGCAAAGGTGAGAGCTGCGACGCGGCACCATCGCCAAGTGGTAAGGCAAGGGTCTGCAAAACCCTTATCACCAGTTCGAGTCTGGTTGGTGCCTCCAATTTACAAATAGAAAAATAACCCCTTACTGGGGTTTTTCTTATATATTTGGCTTATTTTTATTAATAAACCAGCAAAATGACATTTAAAATATAAAACAAAATTGGGAAAGTAGCAATACAGTTTACTCTTTAAAGCAATCTTCCAACGCAAGAAAGGCTGGGCGAGTTCTTCTGTTTTCTTTCGAAAAATAATCCAGGCCGACCATTAATGCGTAAACCATCTTTTTATCATTTTTATCGCTTGCAGTAAAAAGGGCATTTAATAGCAAAGTGAACTCTTCTTTCTCGTTCATTTTAAGTTTATATGCGTCCACATTTGAGATAATAAGCTTGATTTGAGCTTTAATTTTGTTGTAATAGTTATTTTGATATTCGTTAGTATCAACAATGATATGGCGTTTAGAATAAGCTTTATTCACCGCTTCTTTAAATGGAATAATGACGCTGTTTGAAAAATTATAAAATTCTTTGCCGGCAATGTCAGTGCCATAATCAAAATATTTGGTGATGAAATCGTAAAAATTTAAGATTTTGTTGTCGAATCTATATAGCAAATTGAATACATAAGCAATAAGTTCCATATCGTTGGTTGGCAAAGTTAAAGTGTCGTTTTCGAGGCTTTTTTCAAATGCGGAATTAAAATCGTAGCCTTTCAGTGCGGTCGAAACAATATCCGTGAGCTTTTCATCCCTAGCAATTAGTTGCATAAGGGAATTAATCTTAACTCCCGCCAAAATGTATCTTCCTGCGATAAATTCATCGCAAGCAGTGTTAAACGGAATCAATTCTTGAATATTATTCATAATTTGCTCCTTTAATAAAGAATAACATTATTTTTAAATAAAATCAACTTTTTTAATGTACAAAATAAAATCGACAAATCCAACAAAAGCCTTGTTTTTAAACAAAACTTATGCTATAATGCAAAAAAGGATGTTGAATTTATGGATTTTGTACCGGATAGCACAGTAAATAAATTAATCTTGTTGTATGTCTTAGATAAAATGGAAATTCCTTTAACCGAAAATTCCATTTTGGAGATTTGTTCAAGCCAAAATGATTGGATTAATTGGATGGATTGTAAGGACCTATTAAGTCAACTTTTAACTTCAAAATTAGTCTATAAACCCAATAACGACAATGATGAAACCAGATATAATATAACCGTGGCGGGAAGAGGTTGCATTTCTGACTTCTACACAAGGATTCCAAAAAGCTTGAGAGATAAGATTGACAGTTTTGCGTCAACAAACCGCCTTCAATTCAAAAGAAATCAGGAATATGTTTCAAAAAACTATAAAAATGAAGACGGCAGTTATACTGTTGAACTAAAAATTTTGGAACCCGCCACAGCGAGCACAATATTTTCTGTTACAATTAAGGCGGACACACGAAATTCAGCAATGCACGCTTGCACAAGGTGGCGAGATTTAGCGCCAAATATCTATGAAGCGATTTATAGTAAAATTATAGGAAACTAAAAAATCACAGCGTTACTGTTGTGATTTTTTTTTCTACATTATTTTAAAAATATGTGTATTTTTCAACTTCTTGCATAACTTTGATTTCTGTTGAAATGTGATAGACACTATTTAGTCCCGAAACTGCCACAAAGAACATTATTGGAAGATAAAATGATATTGTGTGGAAATATGAATATTCCAAAATCCCATATGTTAAGCCAGAAAGTAGGGCAAGCACCATTATTAATGTTATAAACTTTGTAAGCAATGAGTACATCCTAACAAAGCTGCCGCGTCT
The DNA here is from genome assembly GCA_947623795.1 of uncultured Clostridia bacterium. Lineage (GTDB taxonomy): Bacteria > Bacillota > Clostridia > Christensenellales > UBA1242 > Onthoplasma. The sequence goes on from CANQHS010000011.1 coordinate 2,056, forward strand.
ATTATCGGAAAGCACTGTTAATGTTTTAACTGATTTGCCATAATGTTTAATATCGCTCAAAATGCTGATGCTTCGATAAGCATACGAAAATGCAACGAGAATGAACACAAGAGACACGATAAGCACAATGACTGCAACGATAGATTTAATTGTCGTTAGTGTCCCTAAGCTGAAATCTCTTATCATAAACGCAAGTTGCCAAATGAAAACAAGCAAGAACAAACCAACAAATAGCATCCTAAATGCCGTGTCCTTTTTTATTATTGGAACATCTTTATTGCGATATTCAAATTTTTCTAGTTTCATACAATAATTTTAATTCAAATTTTTCTTTATGTCAAATGATTTTAAATAAAAATTAAGGCAATAGGGATTGTGATTAAAATGCAAAGCAAAGCTTGTGTTAATTTTTGCAGAATCATAGTGCGTTTGTTCATATTTAACTTTGACAAGAAAGATAGCGATTGCATAAAGACACTAACTCCGCCAAAAGCTATCAACCCGCTTGCAATGATTGTTTTTATTTGCATATTTACACTTGTGGCCGATAAATCAATTGTTCCCCTTGTCATTTCAATCAAGCCTTTAAGGCAAGATAAGACGACTGAATAATTTTGCTTGCAACCAAAAATTGAGCAAATCATATTCGCAAGCCCGGTCAAAATGTTTAAATTAACTAACATATCAATCAATAGAAAGCTAATAACAATAAATCCACCAACCATCAAAATCGCTTGCATCGAATCAAAAACGCTATCATAAAGCAAATCGCCCTTTTTTGCATTCGATTTGTAATCAATGGGCTTAATAGTAGTCTTTTTCCCGCGATAAATAAATCCATTAACGAAACTAGCTAAAATATTGGCAATTAAAATTATAATGCCAGCACGATATGAGCCTAAGATTGAAACTCCAACCGAGCCTACCATAAACATAGGTCCACTTACCGAACAAAATGAGAGCATCTTTTTTGCTTCTATGTTGTCAATTCTATTTAGTTCATACATATTGCAAATGAGTTTTGCTCCCATAGGGTAGCCAGAAAGGAGCGATAAGAAGTAGATTGAAGCACTATTTCGCGTATGATACATTTTATAAAAAAACTTGTCCAAAAAATTTTGTTTCGGGCTAGACATATTTACAATCAAACGCGTTAAAATAAAAAAAGGAAATAGATTGGGCAGAAGTTTAAAAGCCCAAACGGATATTGCATCTAAACTAGATTTGGCGTAACTAATAGGATTTAAAATGAAAATTATGCAAACAAATAATAGCAATGAAATGATAAATTTGTTTGATTTTAGTTTTTTCATCATATATAATATATTTAGTTATTGGGAGAAATTATGAAAAAATTTGCTTTAGTATTAGGTGGCGGAGCAGCAAAAGGATTCGCTCACATCGGATTTTTAAAGGTTCTAGAAAAGCATCATCTAAAACCCGACCTTATAGTTGGAACATCAATGGGTGCATTGGTTGGCGGCGTTTATGCTGCCGGTGTTTCAGCGGATGAAATTCGCGAACGAGCAATAAAACTCAACAATATTGGCTCATTTAGTTTATTTTCTACACTTTTCGAGGGGAATTTGCTTAACATAAAAAAGGTTAAAAAACTGCTAGATTCTGTTATTGGAAGTAAAACGCATGATGAGCTAGAAACAAAATTTGTGTCTGTGGTAACAAATTTAACCACGGGCGATGAGTGCCATTTTGAACACGGATTGGTTGTTGATAGCATTATTGCAAGTATTTCAATTCCTGGACTATTTCCACGCCTTAAAATAGGCGACAATATTTATTGCGATGGTGGGCTTACAAACAATCTGCCCGAAGATGTCGCAAGAGAACTTATGCCAGATGCGGTTATAATTTCTGTTGACGTATTGGGTCCTTATGAGAAAAATGTGGAAAGATTGAAATTTAAAACAGCGGAGGCTTTGGTAAACGCCAGCACACTTATGACAACTCAAATTTCAAACAACAAGCCTCAATGTGCAGATTTGCGTGTAGTAATAAGCCAGCCTACTATAAGCCAGGCAGATTTTAGCGGCAAAACTGCCACAAAGTCAATAAATAAAGGAATCAATGCGGGACATCATAACATAGAAAAAATCTTGGAACTATTGAAGGATTAAAATGAATATCATTGAAAAAATTTTAGAAAAGTCAAAAAAGATTGATGCAACAATAATTCTGCCCGAAGCAAATATCGACGAACGAGTGTACAAGGCTGCTAAAATACTTTTAGAAAACAATTTATGCAAACTTATAGTGTTTGGAACTGAAAATGAGTTTGATTCAACTTTTAAATCAAAAAATTGCAAGATAATCGACATTAAATCATTTCCAAATTTAAAAGAATTTGCAAATCAGCTTTATGAATTGAGAAAGGATAAGGGATTAACAAGATTCCAAGCCAAAAAACTAATTTCTCAGCCCGATTATTTTTCAATGATGCTCTTAAAAAATAAAATTGCAGACGGAGTTGTGGCAGGAGCAAGTTGGACGACTGCCAACACGCTTCGCCCGGCTTTGCAAATCATAAAAACTAAACCCGGGAAAAGCATCGTTACAGGTGCAATGTTGATGTTCAAGGAAGGAAAAACTCCGCTTTTGTTTGCCGACATTTCGCTAATTGAAAATCCAACGAGCGAAAACTTGGCAGAAATTGCAATATCTAGTGCAGAATTTTATAAAAAATTTGTTGGAACTCCAAAAGTTGCGATGCTAAGCTATTCAACAAATGGCAGTGCAAAAGGCGAGTTGGTTAAAAAGGTGCAAGACGCTGTGGCAATCGCAAAGAAAAGTTGCAACTTTTTAATAGATGGCGAAATGCAAGCTGATAGTGCATTGGACAAGCAAACTGCAAAGAAAAAAGGCATAAATTCGGCTGTTGGCGGACAAGCAAATGTTCTAATATTCCCGGACTTAAATTCGGGGAATATCGGCTATAAACTAGTGTCTAGGCTTGGTGGTTACACTCCAGTTGGACCTATCATGTTAAATCTTAATATGCCGGTAAACGATTTGAGTCGCGGTTGTACGGTTAATGAGATTGTTAACACTGTGCTATTAACCAAAATATTAATTTAGAATTTCCCTATTGACAATGTTTTTCAAATGTGTTATTATTCGGATATGAAACGATCGTTTGATTTTGATGAGTTTTTTAAATATTTTTTAAAATATGGGAATGTTAAGCCATATTATGTAACCGATGATGGCTATATGCTCGGTGAATATGAAAATAAAATTAGAATGAAACGCATAAAATTATTTCCTACACAGATTGAAAAATTAAATCATTACAACTTTTATTGGGGCAAAAGAAATCTCGTTTCACGCACTATGGAAAGAAAAAATGGATTTAATTTCAACTTGTTTTTAGAGCATTACAAACAATATGGCAATGTTAAAGCCCTTTTCGTGTGCCCGGATGGTTATAGATTGGGTAACAATATATTAAGAATAAGAGGGAATACGGTACGAATTAGTGAAGAACAAAAGCAAATCTTAAGCGAATTGGGCTTTAAGTGGGAAGTTAATAAAAGGTTCGATTTTGATGAGTTCTTTAAATATTTTTTAAAATATCATAATGTGCCTATAAATTTTGTAACTCCAGATGGATATAGGCTCGGATATATGCAAAATCGCATAAGAAACGGAAGCGTTCATCTAACCAAAGAACAGACTGAGAAATTAAACGATGCATACTTCCGTTGGAGTAAACATAGGGATGCCCATACAATCGAACCAATTGAAAATTAGAGCAATTTCATGCTCTTTTTTCTTAAAATGTTTTGTTTTAAAATTTTAGTGTGCTAAAATCTAAAAGTATTTAAGGAGAATTTATGAAAGTTTTAGTTATCAATTCAGGAAGTAGCAGTTTGAAAGCTCAGTTGATGGAAACATCAAATGGAAAAGTGCTTGCAAAGGCCTATTGCCAACGCATCGGGCTTGATAAATCGTTTATGGACTTCAAAACGGATGAAAAACGCGTTGTTGAAGCTCCGATGCCAACCCACAAAGAGGCATTCCAGCTAGTTCTAAACAGTTTAACAGACAAAAAAATTGGCGTGATTAAATCGCTTGACGAAATCAAAGCAATAGGGCATAGGCTTGTTAATTTCGGTGAAAAATACAACAAGTCAATTGTTGTGGACAAGCGCGTTGCTAAGGACCTTGAAAAATATGTCCACTTTGCTCCGCTTCACAATCCGCCAGCCCTTTTAGGCATAAACATTTGTATGGAATTAATGCCAAAAGTCAAAAATGTTGCCGTTTTTGATACCGCTTTCCATGCAACCATGCCAGAAAAAGCATATATGTATGCAATTCCTTATGAATTTTATTCAAAAAACAAAATCCGCCGCTATGGCGCACACGGCACAAGCCACCGCTATATTGCATTAAAATGCAAAGAACTTTTTGGCTCGCTAAAAGGCAAAAAAATCATTTCTTGTCACATCGGTTCGGGCAGCAGCATTTGTGCTATTAAAGATGGCGTTTGTGTTGATACATCAATGGGATATACTCCGCTTGCGGGCATTGTTATGGGCACGCGCTCGGGAGATATCGACCCATCTGTAGTTAAAGAGATTATGGACATTAAAGGCATCGACGAGAACAAGGCTATTGACCTATTAAACAAACAGAGCGGCTTACTTGGCGTTACGGGAAAATATAGCGATTTAAGAGATATTGACGACAATCTTGATAATCCTCGCGTTAAACTTGCATTTGATATGCTAGTTTACTCAATAAAAAAATATATTGGAGCATATGCCGCAGCAATGAACGGGGTGGATTATATTATTTTCACAGCCGGCGTTGGTGAAAATGATGCTTTGGTGCGTGAAGCCGTTTGCAAAGATATGGAATATTTGGGCGTTGAATTTGACACCAAGATAAACAAGACCGCACCTCGTGGCACAATTCAAGAGTTCAGCAAAAAGTCTAGCCGCGTTAAAGTATATCGCATCCCAACCGACGAAGAATATATGATAGCAATGGACACCGCAAGTTTGGTAAAATAAAATAAATTTTTAAAAACTAGTTGACAACCGCTTTCATATTTGTTATACTAATCACGATTTTGTCGGGTGTTTGCGGTTAAGTTGTATCATGACTTTTAAGCAACACAATATATAGGAGGTAAAAATGGCTGTTCCAAAAGGAAAAGTGTCTAAGGCCAGACGCGATAAGCGCCGTGCAAACTGGAAAGCCGCTGTTCCTACACTAGTAGAATGCCCACATTGCCATGAAAAGAAAGTGGCACATCAAGTTTGTAAAAATTGTGGATATTATGATGGCGAGCAAGTTATTAACTTAGACGAGAAAAAGACAAAATAATAAATTTGGGGCGAGTCCCCATTTTTTTATTTTAATTTGACAAATCGAGCAATTTTGTTATAATGATAATATGACAGTTGATGAAATTAAGAAATTTTTTATAGAAAATGAGGCGTTGAAGATTGTTTTGAGCGATAAAATTGTCGGGGATTACAACAAAATTAGCCTTCGTCCGGTCCTTGTTCAAAACAAACTACTTTTTCAACTTGAAAGGGCAACAAAAACGCAAGTTTTTCATGAGAATTTGCCTTATTTAGACGCTATAAATAAATTAGAAATTGAAAATTTCAAACAAATATTATTTGAAATGCCTAAAAAGACATATGTTTTTTCAATTGCTAAAAATGGATATAGGAAAAAGATTAAAGCAAACAATTTAACAATGGTGAGTGCCGAGCATAATAAAACGAAAAAATATCTTTTAAACGAGGGCGATGATGTGCCAATTATGCAAGAACTTGGCATTTTTACAAAGGAAAATAAAATTGTCGCTTCAATGTATGATAAATTCAAGCAAATAAATAGGTTTGTTGAAATTATCGATGACGAATTTAAAGCCTCGAATTTAAAAGAAATAACAATTTTGAATTTTGGTGCGGGGAAAAGTTATTTGACATTTTTAATTTATCATTATTTTGTAAACATCAAAAAAATAAAAGCCACAATAATAGGCTATGACATCAAAAAAGATGTGGTCGAAAATTGCAATCGTCTTGCACAAAAATATGGCTATGTGGGACTAAAATTTATCGTTAGCGATGTGTCGAAAGATAAACTTTTTGAGGGCAAAATCGATATGGTGGTCAGCCTTCATGCGTGCGACACAGCAACAGATTATGCTCTCAATTTTGCAATCAAGAACAAAGCAAAATATATCTTTTCCGTCCCATGTTGCCAACACGAAATAAACCTGTCAATCAAAAAGGGCGGGGATTATGATATTCTTTTAACAGATGGATTAATTAAAGAAAGATTTTCCGCTCTTTCAACCGACAGTATCAGAGCTGAAATTTTGCGTGCGTGTGGTTATTCAGTTGACGTGATTGAATTTGTGGATTTTTCTCACTCACCAAAAAATATAATGTTAAGATGCAAACTTACAAAACAACAAAAAAATTTGGAAAATATTAAAAATTTAATGAAAAAATACAATTTTTCGCAAAAATTATACGATTTAATTACAAAAAAATAAATTTTTAATAAAAATATATTTTTTATTCGCAAATGCAGTGATTAAAATTGCAATAAAAAATAATTTACTTTTATTTTTATTTATTGTATAATTAATATTAAATAAAGTTAATTTAATTTTTGTTAAATGAAAGGAGAAAAAATGAAAATAGTTGTTGATGCATTTGGTGGGGATTTCGCACCTCTTGAAATTGTTTCGGGAGCAGTGAAAGCCTTGCAAGCAAATGAGAAATTAAAAATCGTTTTGGTTGGCGACAAAGATAGAATCACCGAGATATTGGAGTCGCTCGTCTTTGTTAGCGATAGGTTGGAAATTGTTCACGCTCCAGATGTCGTAACGATGGACGATGTCCCAACAGTTGCAATCCGTACAAAGAAAACTTCCAGCATTGTTGTTGCGTATGACTATTTAAAAAACAACGATGATGCAGTCGCATTAGTTAGTGCGGGCAGCACGGGGGCAACCCTTGCCGGTGCGGTGCTAAAATTGGGCCGCATAAAGGGCATTTCTCGCCCTGCTCTTGCTCCAATTTTGCCAACAGTTAACGACAAAGGTGTTATGCTTTTGGATTGTGGCGCAAATGCCGATTGCAAGGCAGAAAACTTGCTGCATTTTGCCATTATGGGCAATGAATATATGAAGGCTGTTGGAGTGAAAAATCCGCGTATTGCGCTATTAAATATCGGCACGGAAGAAGAAAAGGGCAGCGAGATGATCAAAGAAGCATATCAACTTCTTAAAAATTCAAAACTGAATTTTGTTGGAAATATCGAAGCAAGAGATATTCTTCGTGGAAGTGTAGATGTTATTGTTAGCGACGGATTCTCTGGAAACATCGCATTAAAAACAATTGAGGGCGTTGGTGAAGTTTTGTTTGGCGAATTAAAAGATATAGTCAAAACATCATTTAGGGCAAAACTTGGTGGATTGTTGCTTAAAAAGAATCTAAAAGGCATAAAATCTAAATATGACTATCAAAAACTTGGCGGCGCTCCAATGCTGGGCGTAAGCAAAATCGTTTTAAAATGTCATGGTAATAGCAAAGCTGAAACCATTGCAAAAACGATTGAGCAAGCATATGCGCTAGGCGAGAATAAAATGATTGAAAAGGTGACAAAGGCAGTTGAAAAAATTTAAAACAAATTCATTTTTAGAATTATTCAATAAATGTAGTGAAGAATACAAAAATTTGGCGTTCACTCATTCTTCATATGCCAATGAACATAAAATTGAAAGCAATGAGCGCGTTGAATTTTTAGGCGACAGTGTGCTTTCAACAATCGTTAGCGATTATTTATTCAAACATTGCCACCAAACAGAAGGCAAAATGAGCAAGGTGCGCGCAAGTTTTGTATGTACGGAAAATTTAAGCGAAGTTGCCAAAGAATTGGGCATTGAAAACAGCATAAAATTCGGCCATAGCTTCAAAGATAAAATATCTAACGCCATTTTAGCCGATACTGTTGAAAGCATGATTGGGGTAACATATCTAACATATGGCTTGCCATCCATTTCAACCGCAGTCCTTGAAATGTTGCATATAAAAGAAAAACTCAAATCGGGCGTGCATGAATTGGACTATAAATCCGAATTGCAAGAATATTGCCAAAAAGAAAAACTTAAATTAGTTTATAAATCAGAAACATATACCCTAGAAAATGGTCAGGAGAATTTTAGAGCATCAACATTTGTAAACAACGAGTTTATATCTTTTGGCAATGGCTCAACCAAGCGCGAAGCCGAGCAGAACGCTGCTCATTTAGCACTCGAAAAATTAAAAAATAGAAAATAACGCCCACAAAATTAAACACTAGAACAATTAGGCAAAATTAAAAAAGAAAAACAAAAATGCTTGACAAATTAAAAATTTGGGCTATAATATAGAAAAATAAAGGAGAAAATATGTTATTTGATCCACCAATCGATTTGTTAGTGAAAGTTACAGGCTGTCGCTATATGGCAGCTGTTATTGTTGGGGCAAGGGCAAAAGACTTAATCAACAAAATTTCAGCATCATTAAATGGCAACAGCAATTTGGCTATTGACTATGCCGCAGAAGAAGTCGCACGTGGCGAAGTGGTTGGAGTTAAGTCTAACTAGTTTTTATGTACGCACAGGTTATTGTTGATATTCAAAACGATGCAGTTGATAGAGTTTTTGACTATCTTCCTTTAACCGACACAAAAATTGGTATGCGTGTGCTAGTTCCTTTCGCTGGCCGCACAGTTTTAGGCTATGTGATAGGTTTTAGCGAAACCTCTTCTTTTGATGCAAGCAAAATAAAAACAATCAAAAAAAATTTAGAAACAGTACCTAGGCTAAAAGGCGAGATCTTGGAATTATGCAAGTTTATGGCTAGGCACTTTTTTTTGCGTTTAAGCGACACAATTCGGCTCGCTTTGCCATCCTGTGTGAGATTAGATAGTGAAAAAGCGCAAATAAACTATACATGTTCGCTTATTTACGATATTGAAACAGCAATAAACATGATTGGCAAACGGGCTAAAAATCAAGTTGCAGTAGTTTCATTTTTGAACGATCAAGGCGAAGCGGATTATTCAAAATTGGTTGAACTTTTTGGCAGAACAAGCGTCAATTCAGTGATTGAAAAAGGCATTGTTTTAAAAAACGGATTTAGAAAATTAAGAAAACCCGAAATGGAGCAATCCAAAATAGAAAAGCACACATTAACTAACGCCCAACAAGCCGCAGTTGATGAAATAGTAAATCAAAACAAAACTTTCTTATTGCATGGCGTAACAGGCAGCGGGAAAACGGAAGTTTATATGACTGTGATAGAAAAGACACTAAACGAAAACAAAACTGCCATCATGCTTGTGCCTGAAATTTCGTTAACTCCACAGATGATGCAACGATTCAATTCTCGCTTTCCCGGCCTAGTTGCTGTGCTACATAGTGGGCTTAGCGAGGGAGAACGCTTTGATGAGTGGGAACGCATTTTTTTGGGCGAAGCCAAGGTCGTTTTGGGAGCAAGAAGTGCAATTTTTGCACCAATTGAAAACATTGGGGCAATCATAATTGACGAAGAACATGATGGCTCATATGTGAGCGAAACAAATCCCCGTTTTTTCACGCATGATGTGGCAGAATATAGAGCGAGATATAACAATTGTCCATTGATTTTGGGCAGCGCGACACCAAGTTTGGAAAGTTATAAAAAAGCACAAGACGGCGAATATAAGCTTATAACTTTGACCGAACGAGTAAATCATCTTGAAATGCCAAAAATTGAAATTGTGGATATGATTAACGAGGTGCTGGACGGAAACACTTCTCCATACAGCAAAAAACTTATTGCCGAACTTGATAAATGCATAAAAAATAAAAAGCAAGCCATTTTGTTTATCAATAGGCGCGGCTTTGCATCTTTTGTTATGTGTAGGGATTGCGGTTATAGGGCAAAATGTGATGACTGCGAAGTCAGCCTAGTTTATCATAAAGAAGATAACCAACTCAAATGTCATTTTTGTGGCAAGCGATATATGGCGCGCTTGGAACAGAGCGCGTTTGCAATGACCTATCCAAAATGTTTCCTGATGTGCCAATATTTAGAATGGATAATGACACCACGCGCGGCAAAAATGGGCATAAGCATATATTAGAACAATTCGCCGCCCATAGCCCAAGCATTTTGGTAGGCACACAAATGATTGCCAAGGGGCATGATTATCCGCTTGTTTCATTTGTGGGAATTCTTGATGCCGATGTAAGCCTTTATAACAGCGATTTTAAATCCAATGAACGTACCTTCCAACTCGTCACACAAGTTGCGGGAAGGGCGGGGCGTGCAAACAATGATGGATATGTTGTGCTTCAAACATATGCGCCAAAACATTATGTCTATCGCTTTGCAACGAACTATGATTATAATAGTTTCTTTGAAAAGGAAATTAATTTGAGGCAAACGACCGGCTTTCCACCATTTAGCACAATTTTGCGAATCCTAGTTTCTAGTGTGAGCGATAATAGAGCGATTGAAGTCACAAAAAAATTATATGAAAATGCACTTACATTAAAAGAAAAATATGGAAAACAAATAATGTTCTTGCAAGCTATGCCAAGCCCACTCAAACGCATACAAACAAAATATCGCTATCAAATTTTGGCACGTTACACTCCAAATGATGACATAACAAACGACCTATTTAAACTAGCTGACATAATAGAAAAAGATGTGTCCATTTTTGTGGAAATCAATCCAAATAATTTAAGATAAGGTGGCAATCGCCACTTTTTTTCAAAACATAGCGAAATTTAGTTGAATTATTAAAAAAAATATTTTATAATCAAAATGAGGGGTAATAGATGAAAAAAGATTTTAATGATGAAGAATTAAAAAATCAATTTGCAAAATGTATAAACAAAGATTTTTATTATAGAAATGCAATAACGAAATGCAAATATTCAACATCAATTTATATTTTATTAGGAGCATTGTGCGGTGGCGTGCCATTTATTGTCGGGCTTTGTGTCTGCAGTCAATTCTTTGCTGTTCAAAGCATTTGGGGTTTGTTGTTTTTCCCAGCATTGCTCATCGGAGCAGTTGGCGGCTGGATTGCTAAACATATAGATATTAGTTTGTTTAATCGCAAAATTAAGAAAAACAATGTGAGAACAAAAATGCTATATGACGAATTAAAACAAAGAAATATTGAAGTTGATCTAGACAGTAGCAAACAAAAATAATAATATAATCAAAAATTTTCCAATATGGAAAATTTTTTGTTTTTAAATTGACAATATGCAGTTTGTGTGTTAAAATAAAAAAAGTTAAGGAGAATTTATGGCAATAAGGGAAATCGTTCCATACACAGATAAATTTATTAGAAAGACCAGCAAGCCCGTGTCAGTTTTTGACGACAAACTTGCCGAACTTTTAGACGATATGTGGGAAACACTTTTGTCGGTTAACGGTTCTGGGCTTAGCGCAGTGCAAGTTGGCGTTTTGAAGCGTGTTTTTATCCTTAATATCAACAATATGAGAATTGAATTTATCAACCCCGTCATTATAAAAAAGTCTGGCGAGCAATATAAAAAAGAAGGTTGTTTGAGTGTTCCAAACGCATATAATTATGTAAAACGCCCACAAACTGTAACCATCATGGCATATGACCGTTTTGGCAACAAGTTTACATTGACTTGCGAGGATTGGACTGCGGTTTGCGTTTGCCACGAATGCGACCATCTGGACGGCATTTTGTTTACTGATAAAATATGTGTTCCACCAAAAGGCAAGGCGGAAGAATGAAAATAGTTTTTTTTGGTTCAAATGATTTCAGCTTAAAATTTTTATGTGGGCTTATTGATATGGGGCAGGAAATAGTTGGCGTTGTTATGCAGCCGGACAAAATTAATGCGAGAAATAACAAAATAATTATATCTCCGCTAAAAAAATATTGTTTAGATAACAACATAAAATTGTTCCAATTCGCAAAACTTAATTTAGAGGGTGAACAGCCTTTGAAGGAACTAAATGCCGACCTTTTTATAACTGCAAGTTATGGGCAGATAATAAAACAAAATATTTTGGATATTCCTAAATTTGCAACCATAAATGTGCACACAAGTTTACTTCCAAAATATCGCGGCTCAGCTCCCGTTCAGTACGCAATTTTAAATGGCGAAAAGATAACCGGCGTAACAATAATGAAAACAGAACTCGGTCTTGACACGGGCGATATTTATTTGCAAAAACAAATTGAGATTTTAGATGATGATACAACAACTAGTATGTTTGAAAAATTATCTACACTAGGTGTTGAATGTTTAAAAGAATTTTTCGATAACTTTGATTATTATATAAATCACCACACAAAGCAAGATGAAAGCAAAGCAAGCTATTTCCCTATGATAAAAAAGGAAGATTATCAATTGAATTTCAATGCTCTCGATTTTGAGCTTGTGAACAAAGTACGCGCCTTAGAAAATTGCTATTTTATTTATAACGATGTTAGATATAAAGTTTTAAAAATGACAACTTCAAATTTAAAAGGCAAGGCGGGTGAAATCCTTGCTTGCAACAGCAAAATGGGTTTGGTTATTGGCTGCAAAAATGGGGCGGTTGAAGTCGTTACAATTCAGCCGGAAGGCAAGCAACCGATGCCAGCAAAAGCATATATGAATTCAAATAAATTTAGGTTGGCAGACATAATTTATTAATAAAATTGTTTGACGATTTTGAACGACATGAAAATTTTAAGTGATTTTACATTAGATGAATTAAAAAATGAGTTGGCAGATTTGCCCAAATTTCGTGCCAAGCAGATTTTTGATGCCATATTGCAAGTCAAAAATTTTGATGAATTAAATATTCCCAAATCGGACAAAGAAAATTTGCAACAAAAATATATATTAAAGCCGGTTGAAATTTTTAAAACTCTAACGAGCAAGGACGGAACAAAGAAATATTTATTGAAATTATCTGACGACAATATTGTTGAGTGCGTTTATTTGAAACAAAACTATGGCAACACAATTTGTATGTCAACACAAGTTGGCTGCAAAATGGGGTGCAAATTTTGTGCGTCAACCCTTAATGGTTGCGTAAGGAATCTGTCAGCCGGCGAAATGCTTTCAACAATCGCTGTCGTTTCTGCAGACAACGGAAAGAGAAATGAACGCAATTTCACAAACATCGTGCTTATGGGCAGCGGTGAGCCTTTTGATAACTATGAAAATGTTGTTAAATGGCTCAATCTTATAACGGACAAAAACGGATTTAATGTTAGCGAACGCAACATATCGCTTTCAACTTGTGGGTTGGTTGACAAAATTTATGAATTTGCAAAACTCAAATTTAATATAACACTTTGCCTTTCTCTTCATGCCACAACCGATGAAACTCGCAAAACAATAATGCCAATTGCCAATCGCTATACAATTAAGGAAACTATAGATGCACTCAAATTCTATGCTGGCAAAACGGGAAGGCGAGTTGTGTTTGAATATTGTTTAATTAAAGATGTGAACAATTCGCCCGCCGACATTTTGCGCTTAAAAGAACTAACAAAAGGGCTAAATTGCCATGTTAATGTGATCTGTCTTAATCCAAATGGTGGTCCGCTTAAAGCCACAACAAAGGATGAAGCATTAGCATTTGTTAAGACCTTAAACGATAATGGGGTTAGCGCCACATTAAGGCGAAGCCAAGGCAGCGACATTGAGGGCGCGTGCGGCATGCTAAGAGCCAAAACATTAAATAAATTAAAATAAATATTTAATAAAAGGCGAATTTTATTTTATATTTATTTTTTTTATGATATAATCTAACTAGGAGATTTTATGCGAAAAGTTGTTGTTTCAGCCTCAAGTTTGCCCGCCGGGCGAAATATGTCAAGCCAAATCGAATATATCGAACGAGTTGGCACTTATGGTGCGGATATGTATCATCTTGATGTTATGGATGGTGAATTCACGCGATATAAGACAATTGATCACGCATATATTGAGCAGTTGAGGGAACACTCTCCGCTTCTTTTTGATGCTCATTTGATGGTTAAAAATCCAGAAAAAATAGTGGATAAATATATAAAAGCCGGCTCTGACATAATTTCTGTTCACTACGAAGTTTTTGAAGATGCCGAAAGTTTAATAAAGGTGCTAAGAAAAATCAAAAAGGCAAAAAAGATGGTCGGCCTTGCTTTCGACATAGACACAGACATTAAAATTGTTGAACAATTTTTGAAATATATTGATATGGTTGTCATTCTTTGCGTAAAAGTTGGCAAAGGCGGGCAGCCATTTAATGAAAATGCATTAAAGAAAATTAAATATGTGCGTTCGCTTGACCATGATATTCTAATTGAAGTCGATGGGGGAATCAATCCAGCCACAGCTCAACAATGCGTTAAGGCGGGAGCAGACATTTTGGTTAGCGGAGCTTATATCTACAACAACGACACATTCGAAGCAATTCAACAACTTAAGGGTAAATAAAAATGGACGATAGATTTTATTTTGAAATCAAGAACGCTAATAATGTTGTTTTTTCAGCGGCAGAATCTCAGCATATCGTTAAGGTAAGGCGCAAACAAGTTGGCGATGAAATAGTGGGTTTTAATGGCGATGGCTTGGACTATAAGTTAAAAATTGAAGAAATTGGAAAACAAGTTCAAGCAAAAGTTATAAATAAAACAAAAAATCGAGCATTTGGCGAAAAGAAAATTGTTGTGTATCTAGCCATGCTTAAAAATGACGCACTGCAAACAGCAATAGACAATTTGGCGGAATTAAATGTAAGCGAAGTAAAACTTTTTAGGTCGGATTTTTCAGTTGCAAACATCGACAATAAAAAACTAGAAAAACTCAACTTTCAATCCATTCAAGCGAGCAAACAATGCGAGCGCGCCGATATTATGAAAATTTCAATAATAAATAAAAATGAGATAGAAAACGATATAAAAGCCTTTCCAAATCGCTTTTTTGCATATGAAAATTCAAATGAAAAAATAAAATCTTTTTCTGGCGATTTTGCGCTTATTATCGGTCCCGAAGGTGGCTTTTCAGCGGACGAAGCAAGATATTTTTCAAGCCTTGCATCCGAAATAAGTCTTGGCAAAACAATCTTGCGTGCCGAAGTGGCAGTTGTGTCGGCAGTTAGTGCCTTAAAGGCGGTGAGCCTATGTTAGCAAGTGTTGTAACCCTTGGTTGCAAAGTGAACGAATATGAAAGCCAATCAATTTTAAATCAGCTTAAAAGTGCAGGCTATGAAATATGCGAGGGGCTTGTTAGGGCGGATGTCTATGTCGTCAACACTTGCGCAGTAACAAATATGGCAGAGCATAAATCCCGCCAAATGCTTTCTCGAATTTTAAAACTAAATCCGGATGCCAAAATTTTTGTTTGCGGCTGTGCAGTGCAGAATAATCCCGCTCAATTTTTGAAAAACCCAAACGTCTTTGCTCTTGTTGGCAATGCTGGGAAAGATGATATAGTCAATTTTATCAATAAACAAAATAAAACTTTGCCCGACCTAATACATAATAAATACACCAACACAGCCCGCCCAATCAAGACCCGAACAAGACAATATATCAAAATCCAAGACGGCTGTGACTATTTCTGCACCTATTGTTTGATTCCATATGTTCGCGGCAGGAGCAGAAGCCGAGATTTGTCCGATATCATTGACGAAATCAAGCATACTAATGCAAAAGAAATTGTGCTAACGGGCATCAACATGACCGACTACAAGCAAAACGGCAAACCCGCTCTTAAAAAACTCATTAAGGAAGTGGACAAATTGAACGTCCGATTTAGGATTTCATCCATTGAGTGCATGGCGCTTGATGACGAGATGATTCAAATTTTAAAAAACGCCAAAAACTTCTGCCCGCATTTCCATATAAGCTTGCAATCTGCTTGCAATGAAACGCTAAAACGCATGAATAGGCATTACACAATAGAAAAATTTATGGAAATTACGGACAACATAAAAGCAAATTTCCCGTCCGCCTCAATCTCAACCGACATCATCGTTGGCTTTGTTGGAGAAACGGAAAAAGAATTTAAAACAACAAAGTCTAATTTAAAGAAAATCGGATTCAGTTTTATGCACATTTTCCCTTATAGCGAGCGTGCGGGCACTATTGCAAGCAAAATGGAAGGCAAGGTCGATAAGGCCACAAAAAAGATAAGAGAAGATGAACTTATTAAATTAAATTCTCAATTAAAGGCCAACTTTTACAAAAAAAATAAAAACACCAGCCACAAAGTGCTAGTTGAACTATATGAAAATGGCTATTCTTGCGGCTATACAGAGAACTATATATATACTTACATTAAAGGCAAAGTTAAAACGAACGAAATTGTTGATGTAAAACTCACCAATCCTTACAAAGAGGGCATGATTGGAGAAATTTGCTAAAATTCCTTTTACATAACAAAAATTTGTGATATAATAAACTAGAGGTGAAGTATGGAAGATTGCGTATTTTGTAAAATTATAAAAGGCGAATTGCTTAGCACAAAATTATATGAAGATAATGATTTTGTTATAATCAAAGATATAAATCCAACCGCAAAGGTGCATTTGCTTGCAATCCCTAAAAATCATGTGCCATATATCGATATGATGACGGAAGAAGGCGCTTCGTATCTTGGCAAAATTATGCTCAAAATTTCCAAAATGCAAGAAGAATTAGGGATAACGGAAGGTTTCCGCCTTGTTATAAATCAGGGTGAAAATGCGGGCCAAACTGTTGAGCATGTCCATATCCACATCCTAGGCGGCGAAAAACTAAAAGAAATGTAAAAAACCACTTTGCGTGGTTTTTTATATTGTTATTTTATCTTCTTTACTTAACATTGTTAAATCTGGTTTTAATATAGGCACATTAAACAATTTGCCAATTTGTAAAGCCATTTCTTGTTCTTCCGCTGTTTCAGCTCCGCTTGCAATTATGCCAACAATGTATTTTGATGGAACGCCAGCAGGAATTGCTGCCCAAGTTTGTTCTTTTTGTGCAACATATTTTGCGTTTGAACTCCATTCTAACAAACTTTCCAAAAGTTGTTTTTCTTGTTCGGTATATTTATCTAATTCATTTTTTGCTTTGTTTCTGCAATATTGAAAAATATCTAACCGCATAAGTTGTTTCATATCTTTACAACCTGCGTCAACAATAAATGTTAATTGTTTGCTTTCGGCGCTTTCTTTTGGTTGTAAACCCCTAGATTTTGTAAAACTACAACAAAACCTATCTTCACGCCTATGTTCTAGTTTTTTAAACCACTCACTTGCCAACAATCCTAATTCGTGCCTAGATTTCATAGTATCCATTTCTGTTGGGAAGGGCACTGTGTGCAAAAGCAATTTTCTATCTTCAAAATCCGCCATATCATCATCAAAA